>CAZOXN010000286.1:0-4478 GCA_964583655.1 uncultured Desulfarculaceae bacterium
TCCCAGGGCCGCCAGCACCCTTTCGTGGATCCGTCCGCTCGTGGCCACAACCCCCCTGTTCTCGGTGAGCCGATGGCCCAAGCCGAAATTCAGGGGTATCCCGAAGATGTCCGTCACTTTGCCTCCTGCCTCCTCGACGATGACCGTGCCAGCGGCGTGGTCCCACACCTTCTCCCTGTAGTCAGGGGTGTCGGGAGAAGGGAGGCGGAGATAGATGGAGGCGTCTCCTCTGGCAACGATGCCGTACTTGGCCTGACTGTCCATGCAGATGGCAGGCTCCACGATCCCGAGCCTGAGTGCGACCATGCGGTGTCCTTCCTGGTCGGCATGTCCAGGCTCGACGCTCTCGCAGAACCGGATCCCGCTGCCTATCTCCTCCGCGGACACCCTTATGGGCGACGGGACGCCCTGGCCCATAGCGAGCTGGAAGGCCCCTTGGCCTCGAACGGCGTAGAATATAACTCCCACCGGCAGGCCCGGGCGATGGAGATCCGGCGGCAGCGCGGGGCAGGCCAGGACGCCCAGAAGGACCTTCCCGTGCTTCACCAGGGCTAGGGCAACGGCATACTGGTCCCCCCGAAGGAACCCCTTGGTGCCGTCGATGGGATCCAGACACCAGTATCTCGGGGCAACATCGTGAGTCCCCAAGTCTATCCAGCGGCAGACGAGTTCCTCTGTGGCCTCCGGGAAGGAGAGGCGCACAAAGCCCGTGACACGACGAAGGAGTTGGGCGTTGGCGGGACTTCGGAGCTCCGCCGATGCCTCCTCGGCCACTATGGGGTCCCCTGGGAAGGCCTGGCTCAGGATTCGGCACACCACGGCCTGGGACGCGAAGTCGGCCACGGTCACCGGGCTCCTGTCCGCCTTGGTGATACCCGCTCCCTCGACCATCTCGGCCCTCACCCGCTGGCATACGCGGCCTGCCTCCACGGCGCACTGCAAGGCAACCTCGAGTTCTCTTTCCAGCTCTCCCTTCATGGTTCGACTCCTGAGATTTGCGGACGACACGCCCGGGTCCGCCCATCCACCGTGTCCGTCCAGAGGATCGATCCTGGCAGATTCACCGCTCGAGAACGGGCCCCGCTGTCGCGGTCCCCGGGTTTCCCCTTCGCAGGTGGTCCGAGAAGCAACGCCTGAGGTTGCTGAGGATCCCCCGCGAGGAGTTCAGGATATAGAGCCTGTGGCCCACATGGAAGATCTCTCGTTCGAGCCTCTGCACCACACGGTGAGCCTGGCCCGATTCTCGAGGGGCGCCTCCCAGCAACTCCTCCACGATGGGGACCATCTTGTCCCACATCCTCAGGTGGGTGTCCACGAGGAACATGGCCAGGTGCGGCAGGAGTATATCCCGCCGCCGCAGGAATCCGGCCACCTCCTCGGCCTCTATCCCGCGGGGAGGGGATGATTTGACCTCCACATAGATGAGGAGCCCTTCCATAGCGGCGATCACGTCGAAATCGCCCCCCGGGGGAGGCATCCTGAAGGACGCAGAGTGAATCACCTCGGCGAAGACTTCCCTCCTCATGAGCTCGGCTATGTACCATTCCAGCGTCTCTCCGAAGCTGGTCACGGTCTTCCTCGTCAGGCGGTACACACCGTTGGGGTCCCGAGACACGAGTCCTAGCCTTTGCAGGGAGGATAGGTATCCACGCACCGAGCGCAGGGAGCTGTACGAAGCGAGCCCTTCGGGACGAAACCCCTCCCTCATCCTTATCACATCCCGAAGCAGGAGGCGAAAGGAGTAACGTTGAAGCAGGGCGTAGAGCCTGTCCACCCCCCCCGAAGGAAGGCCTGGATGGACCAGGAGTTTCTCCGGTGCGACCAGGCGATGAAGCCGCATGCCCCTGCGGGCCAGCATCCCCATCAGCCCCCCTTCCGTGCGCTCGAGGGCCCTCTGGAGGGATGCGACCTTCCTGCGGAGCAGGCGGTTCTCCCTGCGAAGGGTCCTGATCTCGTCCAACACCGCGCGTTGTCCACGCCTCATCTGTGTGCCATGCCCCTGGATCTTGTATCATACGGCGGGTCAGTTGACCAGGCCGGCGGACAGGCAATCAGGCGGCGGTCCGAGGATATGCCCTGTCCCTCTGGATAGTCGGGTGATATACTAAAACGACAAGGGTGCTTTGCAAGGGTGCGTTCGTTTGGCCCTTGGGGGCTGCCCTGGAACAGGGGGGTGTGATGCCGGAGTGGATTTGGATCGTGGGGTTGATCGTCGCCTGGGTGGTGATCAATCGGTGGGTCTTGCCCAGGCTCGGGGTCAAGACCTGAATGTCGCAGGACAGCTGCGCCGTGGATCGGCGCGAGGAGAAGCCAGGGGGAAAAGGGCCGACGGCATAGCGCCATTGGGCCACGATCGTAAGGAGTCTTTTAAGCCCTGCCTGTTTTTCCGCTGCGGATCTGGGATGTGAGGCAGCAGTGCGCCCTGGATCCGCGGGCCGAGACGTTTTCTGGCCGTGACGACCGGACTCGGGGAGAGAGGTCAGCTCACCTCTCCGGAGCAGACCTTGTAGATGACTCCATCCGGGCCTCTCACGAGCAACCCACCGTCCTGATCTAGGTCCAGTGCCACGCCGCCGATCTCCTGGCCATGGATGTCGAAGCGCACTGTCCTGCCCAGGGTCTCGCTCAGACTCTTCCACGCCCGGCGCACCGGCTCGAATCCGTGGCTAAGGAGCTCTCCCCACAGCCCCTCCATCTCTGTGAGGACAGCGGCCAGGAGGGCCTCCCTGGAGAGGACCCGTTGTGTCTCCCCGAGGATCGATCCTGCCCGCTGACGAAGTTCGGGCGGGAAAGAAGAGGGATCCGTATTGAGGTTGATCCCGATCCCCACTATTGCGTGCCGCACGCCCTCCTCGCTCGCTTCCATCTCCGTCAGGATCCCGGCTACCTTCTTTCCATGGATGAGGACGTCGTTGGGCCACTTGATGGCTGCATCCACCTTGGCCGCATCCTTGATGGCCCGGCACACCGCCACCCCGGCGAGGAGGGTGATCCGGGGGACTGCCGACGGCGGGAATTGAGGTCGGAGTACCAGGGAGAAGTAGAGTCCGCCCTTGGGTGATTCCCACGTCCTGTGCAACCTTCCCCTTCCTGCGGTCTGGGACTCGGCCACCACGAGGGTCCCCTCCGAGCATCCCTCCATGGCGAGCCTCCTGGCCACGTCGTTGGTGGATGGGATCTCTCGGAAGCAGTGTATCGCCCCTTTGCCGAAAGAGCCGGTCCGCAGGTGGGACCGGATCAGGGCTGGGGTGAGTCCATTCGTGTCTGAGGGGATAGAAGAGGGGATCGTCTTCGCCACCGGGGTCGCCTTGCAAGGTCAAAGGGTGTAGAGGGTCTCGTCCAATGCAGGCCGGGCCCTGTGTCTCCTGCCCCCCTTCTTGGGGGCAGGTGCGAAGGGGTCAGCTTCGTCGAGGAGATCCCCCATCTCCGCCTCGATCTGGTCCGGATCCTCTCCGGCCTCCATGCGCTGGAGGGCCTCCTCCATGGCCGGTCCCAGGTTGAGGCCCGTCATCCCCGAGAGCTTTCTCATGAGCTGGGCAGCCTGGCGGGGGTCATCCTCGTCCATGGACTCCGCCTCCTGGGCCAGTGTGGCCATGGCGCTTTCGAGCTTGGATTCGTCCAGATCGGGCAGGGGGAATTCGTCTTCCCCTTCCCCTTTGCCGCGTCGAAGGGTGGAGAAAGGGGAAAGGAGTCTCTCCAGGACCCTCCTGTGACACCGGGGGCACTTCGGCCTCTTCTCCGTGTTCACCCTGGGGGAGTAGAAGTTGAAGATGGTGTTGCAATCGTCGCAATAGAATTCGTAGATGGGCATCCCAGCACCTCCAGGGAATCCGCTCCCCCCCATTCCTCAAAGGGTGGGACCTCTCCTGACAAGACAAGTTTTACGGATTTCCAGCTCACGGGTCAAGTCCGCTCGAGCCCCCAACCCCCCCAACCCCACCCAGAGAGTCGGTTGGATGTGAGCTTTGGTTTTGAGAGGCATTTCATTCGTGGCATGGAGAAGATGAGGTTTCGGGTGGGGTTTGCTTTGGTGATGTTGGCCATGGCGTTAGGGGCCATAGAGAGCAAGCGTGGGGAGCAGATGCGCTCTTTGGTTTGGAGCCCAAAGGCACGCGAGGCAGCGTAGCCTCGGCACACGGTTGAAGGGGAGCGGGAAGCTCTGGGCAATGGTGTCTCCCATCTCTTGGAGCCCCCTTTTTTTGCCCCAGCGCTGGCCACCGCCTGCCCCGGGATCTCCTTCGCCCTTTGCCCAAGCCTTCGAAAACCGTAGCAGCGCAAATGGCTCTCGATAGTAGGGAGTTGACTGATAGCCCCCTCTTTTCTATAAATTTAAGGTGGGATCCAGGTGGAGGTCATAAGCATGACCCGAGGTGAGCAAAGGTCAGGCTTCGATCTAACTCGCGGTAAGCCATCACGGGTCGACGGCGTTTCTCGGAGCTACTTGGGTCCAGGTGCCTTGAGTTTCCAAGATTTGGCCC
>CAZOXN010000287.1:0-4465 GCA_964583655.1 uncultured Desulfarculaceae bacterium
TGGTAGAAGAGGGTCTCGGTGGGCATCTTGATGACCCCCTTCCTCCTGGCCCATCGCACGTACTGCCAGGATGCATGTTCCATGGTGCCGCTGTCCATCACGCAGCTCTTGCAGTAGCAGACAGGGCATGCATCCCTGCAGTTGTAGCAGTTGATGCAGGCGGCGAGTTCTTCCATGAGTTTGCCCAGGGGCAGGATCTGCGCCTCGACCTCCTGGAAGAGCCCATCGCGAAACTGGATCCTCCTCTTCACCAACGACTCCACGGCAGCCCCCCTCTGAGCAGGGGGCTCCTGGGTCGCCAATCCCAGGGCCTGGGCGACCTCCTCACCCCTCGGGGTGGCGGCCACCAGGCATCCCCTGGGAGCATCTGCCCCTATGAGTAGTATCTGAATGTCCGCGGCCTCCGGGGTCGGGTACTCGCATGCCCTGCAAGAGGTGCGAAGAAGGGGCGACCCGTCCGGTGGGGCCCCCTTGGAGAGCATGGCCCCCAGAAAACTGACGCTCCCGGTGGGGTTGGCCCTGGTCCACGCACGATACTGTGAAGGCTCGAAGGTCCCCAGGCAGTCGATCCCCAAGAGGAGCAGCCTTTCCCTATCCCCCTGGTGGAGCTTGACCAGTTCCACGAACCCTCGGATCTCACATGGACGCAACAGTGCCCCAACCATCCCCCCAGGGTCATCCCTGGTGAGTCGCGCGGCCATGATCCCCCCGTGGACAGGGAGGACCGGGGCAATGGGGTCCACGGCCTGCAAGGCAGCGGGATCCCTGACCAAGGTGTGCTGGACCATGTCCCCTTTGGGGAGGTGCTGGGGCACGAGGATGGCCTCCAGCAAACCCTTCTCCAAGAGGCCTTTACAAAGCTCCGTCACGGCGCCCAGTAGGTCTCCGGACTGCGGCATGGCGAAGGACTTGGGCATGGGCATCCTCCTAGGTAGCGGCCATCATAGGATCATCTCGCTGAGGACCGGACTCGGCCCTTTGGCCTTGAGCGATGAGGTCATGTCGCGGATGGTCTCCGCGAAGAGCCCTCCCTCGCTGGCGCTGATCCACCTGAGCCACAATCGGTCCCGATCTATCCTCAGTGCATCCAGGATCTCCCAGAGCAGGGTCACCCTGCGCCTGGCCTTGTAGTTGCCATTGGTATAGTGGCAGTCTCCTGGGTGGCACCCCCCCACCAGCACGCCGTCAGCCCCTTCCAAGAACGCCTTGATCACATACATGGGATCCAGGGAACCGCTGCACATGAGCCTGACGGTCCTTACATTGGCCGGGTAAGTCATCCTGGCCGTCCCGGCTAGGTCTGCCCCGGCGTAGGTGCACCAGTTGCACAGAAAGGCGATGATCTTGGGCTCGGATTCTCTCTCCATCAGCCTCCTCCAAGTCCGCATGCAAGACAAAGGATCCAGGACGCAGGACCATCGAAGATGGATCCTGCTGCACGGATCATCACTCCATCAGCGCGTCTATGGCCGCCAGCACCTGCCTGTCCGTCCCGCCCATGAGCTGGGTCGCATCGTTGGGGCATACCGCAGCGCACGTGCCACAGGCTTGACAGAGCCCATCGCGGACAATCGCATGCCCGGCCTCCATGTCCAACTCCCTGGCATGGAACGGGCAGGCCTCAACGCAAAGCCCGCATGCTGAGCAACGGGCGGGCTGGACCCTGGCCCCGGCATGGGGAGAGGTCCGCTTCAGCCCTTCAAGAAAGGACGCAGCCCTCAAGGCCGCGCCCCGTCCCTGGGCCATGGCCTCACCCAGGAAGGCCGGCCCCAGGGCCAGGCCGCACCCATAGACCCCGTCTCTGAGGTCCAGGGGCCGGAACTTGGGGTTGCCCTCCTGCAGGAAGCCTTCCCTGTCCACGCTGACCCCGAGGGGTCTCAGGAGATCCTGCGGGACCTCAGGGACGATCCCGGCGCTCAGGACCAAGAGGTCGGGCCTGAACCGGACACGGAGCCCTATCAACGGGTCCAGGGCAATGACAGTGAGATCCCCTTCCCGGATATCGAGGGTCGGCGGGTCCTGGGGATCGAACGGGATGAACAGGGCCCCCCTCTCCCGCGCCGCTCGGTAATACCGCTCCAGGGGCCCGAAGGCGCGAAGGTCTCGATAGAACACCAGGACCCGAAGCCCAGGGTTGCCATCCAGGAGCCTGAGGGCATTCTTGAGGGCAGATGCGCAACATATCCGGCTGCAATAAGGGTGCTCCTCGTCCCTGGAGCCCACGCACTGTATCATGACCACTTCCTCGATGGAGCATGGATCCAGGGTCCCCTGGGCCAATGCGGCCTCGAGTTCCCTCTGGGTCAGGACGCGCTTGTCTGAGCCGTGACCATACGCCTTGGGCATGATCATCTGGGCCCCAGTCGCCACCACCAGGGCCCCGAAGCTCATCTGCTCCCCAGGGCCCTCTCCGGCCCCTTGGAGCAGGGCGGTGAAGGTACCCGGCTGTCCCGACACCCCCCGTACACTGGTACTGGTCAAGACCCTGACGTTGGGCGCGGCCTCCAGTCTGGATACGAGTTGCCCCAGGAGCCTTTGAGGCTCGAACCCGGGCTCCAGCCCATAACGGATCCAACGGAGGTTACCCCCCAACTCCGCTGATGACTCCACCAATGTCACGGCGTGTCCCAACTCGGAGAGGGCGATGGCCGCGCTCATCCCGGCAGGCCCGCCCCCCAGGACCAGTACCCCCGGGACAGGAGGCAGCCCCTGGCCAGAGGGGACGGGCCGGTACTCCCTGCACTTGGCTATGGCTGCCTTGATCTCCGATGAGGCCTTGTCCGTGGCCTCGATCCTGGCATCACCGTGGGCCCAAGCCCCCTGTTCTCGGAGGTTGACGAACTGGACCAGGTTCGGGTCCATGCCCAAGGAGGCTGTCCCCTCCCTCAACCTCGGGCTCAGCCACCTCTGGGTGCAGGCCCCGACGACCAGGGCGTTGGCCTTGGCCCCAGCGATGACCCGTCGCAGCTCTTCTAGTCCGCCGCCCGTGCACAGGTAAGATCCCTGCTCCACGGCCACGACCTCCGGCTCGGCCTGGACCTGCATCCTCAAGGCATCCCAGTCCAGCGACGATGACAGGGTATCAGAGCAGTCGCAGACGGCGACCAGCACACGGAGCCCCTCTTCCCTTGGATCCACAACGCGAGACCCAAGGAGGGGGGTCTCGTCACCGGCCGACTTGCCGTGAAGGGCAGCGAAGGAGGAGGCCTCGTGGGCCTGGATGACCGACTCCGGTATGTCCTTGGGCTCGCACGCTGCACCGGCCACGTAGACGCCATCGCGCCCCGTGCGGCTCAGGGTCCCAGGCTCTGGGGTGATGAAGCCGTCCACATCCAGAGAGATCCCCAGTTCCTTGGCCAGCCTCCGCGTCTCGGAGTCGGCCTCGAACCCCACGGACAGGACCACCATGTCGAAGGGATCCTCCCTCCAGGCCCCGTCCTCCCCCTCCACCTGGACCCAGAGCACACCCCCCCTGGACTGCACCTCCCCTGGCCTCCCCCGGGTGAAGGTGACACCGAGGCCTCGGGCCTCATCCAGGTAGGACTCGTACCCCTTGCCGCAGGTGCGAAGGTCCATGTAGAAGACCTCCAGGTGTGCCTCGGGGAGGATCCTGCGGCACAGCCTCGCCTCCTTCAAGGTGATCATGCAGCAGACCGAAGAGCAGTAGCCTCTACCCTCTTCCCTGGATCCCACGCACTGGATCCAGGCGATGCGCTTCGGCACCGAGCCATCCGAAGGACGCCGGATCTCCTCTTTTCCCTCCAGGAGCCCCTTGCCCAGACGGCGCTCGAACTCCAAGGAGGTCATGACATCGGCGAACCGCCCGTACCCGTACTCCAGGTGATCCGAGGGGTCATGGAGCCGAAGACCGCTGGCCAGGACTATGGAGGCAACCGTAGCCGTCTGGGACTGCTCCTTACCCTCGAAGGAGATGGCCCCCACCGGGCAGACCGCGACACACGCACCGCAGCGCGTGCAGCGCTCCAGCTCCACTGAGAGATCCGAGGGCGTGCAAAGCGGGGCCCTGTACCCTATGGCCTTGCGGTCCACCACCCCCCCTTGCACCGGATCCGGATAGGTCACCGGGCAGGCATCGATACAGAGCCCGCAATGAGTGCATCGTCCCGCATCCACACAGGTGGCCCTGCGAAGGAGCTTGGCCCGGAAGGCCCCGGCCTCGCCTTCCACTGAATCCACTATGGTGGCAGAGAGGAATCTGATCCCGGGATAACGGAATATGGACTTGAGGCAGGCATCGGCCTCGCCAGGCCTATGCGGTAGTATCTGGCAGAATCCACAGCTGTCCGTGGGGAACTGCCGATCCAAGAGCGTCATGAACCCGCCGTGGGCCGTTGCCTGGTCCACCAGCAAGACCGTTCGGCCGGCCTCGGCCAGATCCAGGGCGGCCGTGAGTCCGGCCACCCCCGCCCCGATCACCATGACATCGGCTTGCACCCCTCCCTGG
>CAZOXN010000288.1:0-4464 GCA_964583655.1 uncultured Desulfarculaceae bacterium
TCCATGGCCTCGTCACCGTAGATGTTCCCGGTCCTAATGATATTCTCCACCAAGGCCCGGTGGGTGTCATAGGCAAAGCCCGCGTTCACCAGCTCGGCACGGGCCGCCTTCACCAGCTCTGGAGCACGGATCCCAGATGGGCAACGCCTGAAGCAATCTCCACAGAGCACGCACTGAAAGAGCCGGTCCGCCACGGACTTGTCCAAGGGGATCTCCCCGGTCACCACCCCGTAGGAGAGGGCCACCTTTCCCCGTGGGCTCACGGAGTCCCAACCCTCGGCGCACTGGATGCCAGGACAAACCCCCTTGCAGTAACCGCACTGGGTGCAGGTGATCATCTCGTGGAACCAAGGGGCCAGATCACCCTTCTCTTCCGGGACCTCGAACGGATAGCGCAGGTGAGTGACGAAGCCTTCCTCCCAGTCCATCAGCTTCTTGGGGTTCATGATGTTGTTGGGATCGAGGGCTCGCTTTATGGCCTTCATGGCCTTGACAGCCCCGGCCTTCTCCTTGTGGAGGAATGGGGCCTTGGTGATCCCTATGCCGTGCTCGCCTGTCGTGGTGCCGCCCAAGGCCAATACCGCATCGTAGATCCGAGGCACGGCCTCCTCGGCTTGGCGCCAATGGTCCGGATTGGTGGGATCCATGAGGACCTTCGTGTGGAGATTGCCTGTGGCCGCATGCCCGTAAGCCGGGATCTTTATGTCGTAGTCGCTGGAGATCTCGTCGAAGGCCTTGAGGGCCTTGGGCACATTGTAGATGGGCACCGCCATGTCGTCGGCCAGCATCACCGTTGCATACTCCTGTCGGAGCACGCTCAGAGACGGGATCATCTCCTTTCGACCCTTCCAGAGGACCTCGATACGGGCGGGATCGTCTGTGTACTCCAGCTGTATCGCCCCGTTTCCCTCGCAGACCCTCCCCACAAGCTCCACCTCCTGGCCCACCACGCTCGGGTGACCGTCCACCTCAATGAGGAGCATCCCAGCGCACTCTGGCAGGCCCATGTTCTTTGCCTTGTTGACAGCCTTGATGGCTATCTCCCCCATGATCTCGATCTGCGACGGGACCATCCCGTGGCCAACGATATCGGCCACGGCCCGCCCGGTCTTCTCCAGGTCATCGAAGAAGGCCACGCAAGCCGCCCTGCCCTTGGGCTTGGGCACGATCTTCATCACTATCTCCGTGATGATCCCCAGGGTCCCTTCCGAACCGCAGAAGAACTTCTCGAACTGGAATCCACCCGAGTTGACCGGGGTCCTCGTCCCCACATCCACCACGTCCCCAGTGGGCAATACCACTGTGAGGCCCAGGACATAGTCGCGCGTAGCCCCGTACTTGAGGGCGAACCCGCCCGAGGAGTTGTGACCCACCATACCGCCCAAGGTGGCCACCTCGCTGGATGCCGGCCCTGGGATGAAATACCCGTGAGGTTTGAGGGCCTCGTTGAACCGGTCGCACACCACACCTGGCTCCACAATGGCATACATGCCGTCCACACGGATCTCTTGGATCCTCTTCATCCCCTGCATGTCCACCACTATCCCCCCGACTATGGGCACCGCCCCTCCCACGAGCCCGGTGCCTGCCCCGCGAGGGACAAGGGGAACCGCATGCTCATTGGCCAACTCCACGATCTTCTGCACCTGCATCGTGTCCCTGGGCCGAACCACGGCATCGGGCATCCGCCTGTGGATGCCGCCGTCGAAGGAATACACGTAGAGCTCAGCGAGGTTGGTGCTGCAGTCCTTCTCACCCACTATCTCAACCAGTTTCCCGAGGATCTCTTCCTTCAGTGGCATGTCCGTCTCCTCACATCGATGTTCGAAGCAAGAGGATGCACGATTCACGATTCATGACCCGGGGTCCATGGCGCTTCAGACCTAGCCCGCGAATCCGCATGCCTTGCCCCGTCCTTTATCCTCTCTTGTGTCGCGCATCCAGTATCGTCTCTCACCCTTCTTTGATCATGGGCACGGTGATGGAGCCGTCCATCAGGAACAGGATCTCGGCCCCTCCCCCCTTGCTCTCGAGGGCCGCATCCACCGCTTGCTGGAGGTCCGTGAAGGGCCGCATGAAGACGCTCCGGATATCCGACTCCGGCAGATCCGTCACCGCCCACATCTCTGCCCAGAGTGCGATCTCGGCCATCTTGGCCGCCTTGTGGTACCCCAGGACGTAGCCCTGGTCGATCCGCTCCAGGGCCTCTCTCGGGGTCCTTGCACCCGCCAGCAGATCGAAGAAGGCCTTTTCCCCCACCCCGGTGCGGCACTTGCTCACCATGATGAGGATACCGCCCTCCTTGAGGGCCAATTTCCCGTTCTCCAGCGCCTTCTGGGATTGATAGAGGTCCACATCCATGGGATAAGGCGCCACCGAGACCACGATGTCGGCCTTTCGCGGGACCTCCACGCAGAACACCTCATTGGCCTTCTCCACGGCCGCATCGAAAGAGGCATGGATGTCACCCGCTGTGGCCCCGTAGATGCGCCGGTCACGATCCAAGACCACCTGGATGGAGAAGATCTCCTTGCCGTGAACGGTCCGCAGGGCGTCGATCATGTCCTCGTGGACAGGGTTTCCGCTCAGGCCTAGGGCCTTGGCCTCCGGTCGAATAGCGTACTTGTGGTTCTGCTCTATGGTGCGATAAGAGGCAATGCCCGGGAGAAAGGACTTTCGACCCCCTGTGTATCCACCGAAGTAGTGCGGCTCCACAGAGCTGATGGCCACCAGTTTCTCAGCCTCGACACCCAGGCGGTTGACGTACATCTCTGTCCCGTTGCTGGAGGCCCCCAGATAGACCATGGCCTTCTCTTCTCTGGAGGCGTGGACATGAACCCTATCCCCGATCTCCTTGTAGAGCCCGCCGAATATGAATCGATACTCTTCCTCTGTGGGGGCCCTGTGGCAGCCAGTGGCTATGATGAACCGGTGATCCACCTTGGAAAGGGGCCCCCTGATCATCTCCAGGACCTTCGCCGTGGGGGTGGGTCGGGTCCCGTCATTGACGATCAGCAACACGTCCTCAGAGCCCTCCAAGAACTCCTCGAAGGGGGGACTCGAAATCGGTTTCTCCAAGGCCGACAACAAGGTCTCCCGCTCCGGGGGCCCCTCCACCTCGTTGGGGTGGAACACACCCAGGACGTTTGCGTCAGGGACCCTGAGCGGGATCTCCCCTTGACCGTAAGGGATCTTGATCTCCATCGCTGATACTCCTCCAGGGATGGGCGTTGACGGCTTAAGACAGGGGGCCAGCGAGCCTCTAGGGCCTGCCTTGGATCCCCGATGCTGCCCCAGCCCGTCACTTCTTGACGTGTTTCTCTATCTCCCCCTTGAGCCACTCGATGGCCGCCTCCCCTTTCATCAGGTTGCCCAGCTCTGAGGGGTCGCTCATGCTGATCTTGAAGATCCACCCATCCCCGTAGACGTCACGGTTGATTGTGGTCGGATCATCCTCCAAGGCCTCGTTGCGAGCGCTGACCTCACCGGACACCGGTGCATATAGCTTCCCGAGCCACTTGCCCGTCTCGATGGTCCCGACCCGCTCGTCCTGCGAGACCTCATCACCCTCCTCTGGCATGTCCACGAAACTTATGGCCCCCGCCAGCTTCTGAGCGAAATCCGTGATGCCTACCACAGCGATCTCCTCCTCCACCCTGGCCCACATGTGTTCTTTGTGGTAATAGAGCTCCTCTGGCATCTCGTATCCATCGATGGTCGCCATGCCTCACCTCCTTCAAGGACTGTCGGGGGAAGAAAAAGGGGCCTTACCGCCCCGCCCATTAAACCGTACCAAGCAAACCCCCAAAAGTCAATTCAGATGGCAAAACGGGCTGGGTCCCCCTCACCTCGCTGACCACTGGCTCGTTTCATCGTCCGGGCGATCGGGGAAGACGGTTGTCGCTGCAATCGGTGAGTTGGGCGTTCGCTCAGGCTTGCCAGAAACGGTGTGAAGGCGCTTTGCTGATGACTATTGGGTGGCAGGTTGGCCTCGCCTCGCGGATCTTTGTGGCGTATAATGGTAGCGTTGCTGTTTCGCTATCCTTTTGAGGAGTGTTTCTTTCATCTCGGAGCCAGGAGGATTCGATGAAGACGACGGTTACTGCTATCAAGGCGGACGTGGGGAGCGTGGGCGGACACATCAAGCCCAGCAAGAGGCTCGTGGACTCGGTCAATGAGTTCCTCGAGGAGCACCACAAGGGGGTCCTGATCGACTACAAGGTCTCCTACACAGGGGACGACGTGGCCATACTGTGCACCCATACCAGGGGGACCAATGACGAGCAGATACATAAGCTCGCCTGGGACGCATTCTGGGAGGCGGCAGATGTCGCTCGAAAACAGGGGCTTTACGGGGCAGGACAGGACCTCCTGAAGGACGCCTTTTCGGGCAACGTCAAGGGGATGGGGCCTGCCGTGGCGGAGATGGAGTTCGAGGAAAGGACCGCGGAACCATTCCTGTTC
>CAZOXN010000289.1:0-4450 GCA_964583655.1 uncultured Desulfarculaceae bacterium
TCTCCGAACCCACCACCAGGACTATGTCGGCCATGCCAGAGGCGACCCAGTAGATCCCGGTATGGGCGATGGACTGGCCGGTCGAGCCGCACGTCTCCGATCTGAGGATCGGCTTTCCCACCGCCCTCAAGGCCTCAGCGAAGTAGAGGTGGTTCAAGGCCACACCCTCCATCATGGAGGGCATGCTCCCGAAGACCACAGCGTCGATGTCCTGAGGGGTTATCCCTGCATCGTTCAGGGCTGCCTTCACCGCCTCTCGGACCATGTCCGGGTAAGACAGATCATCCCGTCTGCCATGCTTGGTCTGTCCTGTCCCTATCACCGCCACCGCTCTTCCCATGTCCCTTCACCTCCTAGGCACCCAGGATGACCACACTGTGGCACTGACCCGCGAAACCATGGACCGAATGGGCCAAGGCCGTCTTCACCTTCCTTGGGACCTGATGTTCCCCTGCCTTTCCCTTGATCTGGAGTGCGGCCTCGGCCACCCTGTACAGCCCCCTGGGGACATAAGGGTTCATGGCCAGGACCCCCCCGGAAGGGTTCACCGGGATGACACCGTCCATCTGGGTGGCACCGCTGTCTATGAGCTGGCCTCCTGCCCCTTCGTCGCAAAGCCCCAACTGTTCGCACCAAAGAAGCTCCTGGAAGGCGTAAGGCTCGGAGATCTCGGCCACGTCGATCTGCCTCCTCGGGTCATGGATCCGGGCCATGCTGTAGGCCCTGGAGGCGGCGATCTTGAGCTTGGTGTCCAGGAGATCCCTGTCACCCAGGTAGAAGGTGTCCATGGCGCAACCGTAACCTTTGAACCACACAGGCCTCGATGTCAGCTTCTTGGCCTTCTCCTCGGCCGCCAGGAGCACGGCGCACACCCCCTCGGACTTAGGGGCACACTCCATGGACTTCAGTGGATCGCAGATCATCTCGGACTGCAGCACGTCCTCGACCCTCACCCTCTTTTTTTTGTGGGCGTAAGGGTTGAAAAGGGCATTGCCCAGGTTCTTCACCACCACCTTGGCGCACTGCTCCTCAGTGACCCCGTAGCGCTCCATGTACTCCCTCATCTGCATGGCGGCGGCCGTGGTCTCCTGGATGCCGATGGGCCTTGAGTAGAACGGGTCGGCGAAGCAGCTCGTAACTGTGTCGTTCTCGGGGTTCTCGGAGCCCTTGATCAGGGCCACCACCAGGGCCGTGTCATGGTGGCCCGACATGATCCTGGCACAGCCGTAATAGAAAGACCAGATGGAATCCGCCTCCTGCCTCGAAAGCGGCTTCATGAAACCGCCAGCCGCATCTATGTCGAAGGCATTGGCGCAGGACATCCCACTGTGCAGGACGTCGGATGCAGCCAGGACATAGGTGTCGACCTCATCCCTCCTCATTCCCACCTTGTCCAGGAGTTCCTTCACTGTCTTGAAAGTGAACTCCATGAGGCTGAGACTCGTCTCTGCCCCAGGGCTCTGGGCGACCTCCACGATTCCCACCCTTCGCATGACCCTACCTCCCGCGCTCTGTGAAGACGTATCCCCTGTACCGGCCGTTCTCAGAATGCAACCTTAGTCTCGAGGAAGTTGGACTGATCCCCCCTCTCGTCCACGAGCCAGAACCGAAAGGTCCGCTCCCCGTGCCCTACGGCAGTCCACCAGCATCTGGCCTCTCCGGAGGCTACCACCTTGTCCAGGACCCTCATCTCCTGCAGGCCCTTGTGTCTTTCGGACTCCCACTCCATGTACAGCACTTCAGGCCTGACGATCGTGTCCTTGTCGAAGGCTATCCTCAGCCAGTTCTTCTCCCCGTCCCCCCTGGGAGGTTCCTCCGAGCCCACCTCCAGGAGCCTTATGGGGCTAGCGGCCTGCCACTCGGCGCTTGGGACCACCGTCAACTCCAGGGGCTCTGTCCTGTTTCCGTTTCGGTCCTCCAAGACAACGGTCACGAACCTCTGGGGGGCCACCTCAGGGTCGTCACGGGGCAGGTCGAAGAGGGTGAGCGTCCCGGACTCCATCCCCTCGAAGGGTCTTTGGGGGGGAAAGCTGTTCCTGACGACTCGACGCTGTCCGCCCTTGTGCACCGAGGCCACATCCAGGTGGATCTTGGCTACCGGGCCCCTTTCGAAGTCTATGAGGATCCAGTAGCTCATCCCGAACACCGGCGGATTGGGGGCCACACGATGCGATAGGATCCTTATCTGGGCTTGGGCGTCGTGGGTCAGTGACAACGCAGCGGTGAGGATGAAGAAGGCAATGCACGCTACCAAGGGCTTGATCTCTCTGGCCATAGCGTATTCCCCTGGGCACTGCCTCGGAGCCTCCCAGGGGGATCCGAGGCCATCGGAAGCATCGTATCCAGCGCGGTTTCCATTGTTCCTTATCAGAATATCTCCTTTAGGTCAATCGTAAACGCGAGGGGCAACCAATACCCCGGTGTTGCGGGGCAGCGCTCTGCCCCGAAGCAGCCCATCCTGGGCTACCGGACACCCTGAGACCCGCATGTCTTGGGATCAGGACATTCTCATGACCGTCGCGTGAGGGCACTTGAACGAGGCAGATTCAGAATGGGGAATGCCCTTGGGCGACAAGAAGCCTCACTACCACGGTCACCGCGAACGCCTCAGGAAGCGCTTCCTACGAACCCGCCTTCCAGGCCTCGCGGGCCAGGGGGTCATGGGACGCCCTCTAACCTTGGTCATACCACATCGTTACGTGAAGGAACAGGCCAAGGCCCTCATGAATGGGTTCTTGATGGCGGGCAAGATGGCTGATAGAATCCAAAAGAGCTTACATTCCCGCAAACACTGAAGAGATTCCCATGACCATCGCGCTGAATCCCGGCGACCGAATCCTCCTTCGTGACCGCCCGTGGCGGGTGAGAAAGGTAACGAGTGCCGGGGATGCACGCCACATCCTCGAGGTGGAGGCTTTGGATGACGACATGCCGGCTGCCCTTTCGGTCGCGGTCCCGCCCGAGGAGGCCACCCCTCTTCCGAGCGAGGAGGTCCAGTTCGACCCCAGGGGCCTCGACTCCCTCTCTGCCTGGTGCAACGCCCATCGGATCCTCGGGGCCACACTGGTCCGCGAGACCGGGCTTCTCACAGGGGCCCGCTTCGGACGGGTCGCCCTGGAGGCGTACCAGCTCGCCCCCACGCTACGCCTTCTGGCCAAGCCGAGGCCGAGCCTCCTCATTGCCGACGACGTGGGCCTGGGGAAGACCATCGAGGCTGGCCTGGCCATACTCGAATTGATGGCCCGCGGTCGGGCCTCGCGCACCCTCATCGTGACTCCTCCGGGCCTCATGGACCAGTGGCAGGAGGAGCTCCACGAGAAGTTCGGCCTGGATTTCACCATCATCGACAACGCATCGGGGCTTTCGCGAGTCCAGACCCATTTGCCGGCCGGCGTGAGCCCGTGGGACGCCCTTCCACGCGTGATCACCTCCACGGATTTCATCAAGAAGGAGACGGTGAGAAACCGCGCCCTTCGCAAGAGGTGGGACCTCATCGTCGTGGACGAAGCCCATGCCCTGGCCGAATCCGGCACCCCCGAGAACCCGTATCGAACCCAGCGGACACGGCTGGGCCACGCCCTCCGGGATGCGGCCAGGGGCCTCCTCCTTCTCACGGCCACGCCCCACAACGGATACTCCCACTCCTTCCGGTCCCTCCTGGAGCTGGTGGAGCCCACCCGAGCATCCCTCTACGGCCCTAAGGAGAACGTCGAGCGCCGCGTTGAAGCCGCCCGGATCCGCCGCATGAAGGCCCAGATCCGCCGAAGGCTGCCGGATGGGAGTGAGGAGGAGGTGTTTCCCCGACGCACGGTGAGCGGCATAGCCGTGAGCCTCCCCGCCGAGCAGGAGAAAGCCCTCCTCCGAAAGGTCGCCTCTTATTGTTCCAGGACGGCCCTCCAGGCCCGGGAGACGGAGGAGGCAGAGCTGATCGGCTTCGCCATGCAGATCGTCAAGAAGCGGGCCCTCTCCAGCCGGCTGGCCCTGGAGCGAACACTGGAGCACCGCCTGGAGGCCCTTCGCAAGGAGGAGGAAAGGGAGGAGCCCCCGGATCGGGCAGAGCTCCGAGATTTGCAGGCCGATCTTCCCCTGGGGGAGGCCGCTTCCGAAAGGACGGTCCGGCGCGTTCTCCGCTCTGCGATCCCGCGCGAGGAACGCCTCCGGAAGAACGAGGTCAAGGCCCTGAACGGGATCCGCCGGATCCTGAGGGGGCTTCCTCCCTCGGATCCCAAGATCGAGGCCCTGGTGGCCGAGCTGAAGCATGTCTTTGCCGAGGACCCAGGCGAGAAGGCCATCGTCTTTACCGAGTACCGGGACACACTGGAGGCTATCTGCGCCCGATTGGACAAGGAGCCGGATCTGGCAGGCCATTACGTCATCCTGAGGGGAGGCCTCACCAGGAGGCAGAGGCTCATGCGCCAGGATCTGTTCGAAAGGCCCGGGACGGGCCTTC
>CAZOXN010000290.1:0-4450 GCA_964583655.1 uncultured Desulfarculaceae bacterium
CTATGATTACACCTACCATGGCCCTCCGCTGCCTCACTGCTTGTTCACATCTCTGTGATGCACGCTCACCACGTACTGCAGCCCCTCGAAGAAGGACCTCAGTGTCTCCACTATGACCACTGAACGATGATACCCCCCGGTGCACCCGATGGAGACCGTAAGATAACTCTTTCCCTCTTTCTCGTAAAGCGGTAGCAACCATCCCACCAGATCCTGAAACCTCTTCAGGAACTCCCGTGTCTCCTTGCGGTCCAGGACATACGTGGCCACATCAGGATCATGTCCAGTCCGGTCCCTCAAACCGTCCACGAAATACGGGTTGGGAAGGAATCTCACGTCCATGAGCACATCGCTGTTGGCAGGCACCCCGTGCCTGAAACCAAAGGATTGAAGAAAAACACGGAGCCTTCGATGGGCCGAAGGGGTCTCGAAGTATCCGGAGACCACCTCTTTCAGCTGATGGACTGTAAAGGGGGATGTGTCGATCACCTTGTCCGCCAGTGCCCTTAGTTCGGCCAGGCGCCGTCTCTCCTCGCGAATCCCGTCCCTGAGGGGGCGTTCCTTGGCCAGCGGATGGATGCGGCGCGTCTCGCTGAAGCGCCTCAAGAGGATCTCGTCATCGCAGTCGAGAAACAAGACCTCGATGCTGAAACCTTGTTGTCTCAGGTCAGCGATCATCTTTGGGGTGGCCTCCAGGAATTCCCTCCCTCTGATGTCTATGACTACCGCCACCTTGCTGATCTCCGACGAGGAAGAGATCCTGAGCTCCAGGAACTTGGGCAGGAGCATGATGGGCATGTTGTCCAGGCAGAAAAACCCCAGATCCTCCATGGCCTTTATGACCGTGGTCTTTCCCGACCCGGAGAGGCCAGTGATCACGACGATGGGGAGTTTCTTCATGGAGAGCCCCTGTTCACAAGTCGCCTCTCGATCCTCCCTTGAAGGCGATCCAAAGGACGAACCCCTTCCTGCTGAAGGAGGTGGTTGCGCACCGCCACCTCCAGGATGATGGCCAGGTTCCTGTTCAGGCTCACGGGGATCCTGAGCATTGGAAGGTCTGCCTCCAAGAGGACGAAGAGCCGCCGAGTCAATCCTGTGCGATCCATGGACTTGAACTGCTCCCATTCCAGCAGCTCCACCACGAGATCCACAGAGCTGTGCGAGGCCACAGCCTCCTCTCCAAAGAGCTCCAGGATGTTGATGATCCCCAGCCCCCTGACCTCCATGTGGTGACGGATTAGCTCCGGGCTCTGCCCCACGACCCCGCCCCGTCCATCAGCGTGGATCTCCACTAGGTCATCGGCCACCAGCTCGTGTCCACGGCTTATGAGGTCCAGGGCACACTCGCTCTTTCCTATGCCGCTCTTTCCGAGGATCAGCACCCCAACCCCGAATACCCTCATCAGCACGCCTTGGAGATGAAGGCCGGGCTGCAGCAGATCGTGGAGTATGCCATGGACGGCCCTCGTCAGCCGCGGACCGGACCAATGGGTCCCAAGCAGGCAGATGGACTGCTCTTGCGAGAAGGCGAGGAGGTCTGGGGGCGCTGAGGCCGGGCTCTCTAATATGATGCAAGGGAGATCCAGCAATGAAAGCTCGCGAAAAAGCGCCCTCCTGCGGCTTGGCGACAGCCCCTCGACTATCTCCCCCTCGACCTTGCCGAATATGATGGCCGCATTGGCCCGTAGCTGAGGGACCTCCCGTCTGAGCTCCCTGCCTGGCCTCTGGGTCTTGGTCGAGGAGATCATCCGTCCCAGTCCCCCGAGACCGGCTATGGGTTGGAGCCCCAGCCGTGCGCCTGCCTCCCTCAGGAGGTCTTCGACGTAGATCGCCCGCATCAACTCTCGCGGCACAGGGAGTTCACCGCCTCCCAAGAGACGGAAAAAGGGCAGTCGGGTAGCAACCCTTCGACTTCAATCGTATTTTCCGTCTTCCTCTCTTATGATGCGAAAGATCTCCTCCTGGTCCCTCGCGTTCATCAGGGTATGACGAAACTGGGGATCTTTGAACAGACGCGAGATCCTTGCCAGGGCCTTCAGGTGTATCCCCGCCGAGTTCTCCGGGGCCACCAGGAGAAAAAAGAGATGCGTAGGCTTGCCGTCCAGGGAGTCGAAGTTCAGCCCTTTGATGCTACGCCCGAAAGAGGCGATCATCTCGTTGACCTCCCTGAGCTTGCCGTGAGGGATGGCAACCCCGTCACCGATACCTGTGCTGCCTAACTTCTCCCTTTCCAGGAGGACCTGCACCAGCCTGGCCGGACTTACACCCTCAACGGGAAGGACATTCACCAGCTCCTGAATGACCCCCTTCTTGTCCGGTGAGGCGAGGCCAGGGACGATCCGGTCTTTGGAGAGGATGTCGATGAGCTTCATGGATACCCCTGCTCCGCCCAGATGACTAGACCTCCGGCTCGATGAGTCCAAAGTTTCCGTCTTTGCGGCGGTACAAAACGTTGATCTTGTCGGTGGAGGAGTCGGTGAAAACGATGAATTCCTTCTCCCCTAGCTTCATCTGCATCACCGCCTCGTCCAGGGACATCGGCTTGGCATAGAGATTGCGGCTGACTACGACCTGGGGCTCCGGGCTTTCCTCTTGCCCCTCGGCGGAGATGACGTCCATGCGAAACCGCCAACCACGCTCTTCATTGCTGCTCTTGTGCTTCTTGATCTTCTTCTTCTGTTTCTTGAGCTGTCGCTCCAGGTTGTCCACCACCGCGTCTATGGAAGAAAAGAAGTCAGCGGTCTCCTCCTCCCCGGCGACGGACAGACCGTCCGCCTTGAGGATCACCTCTACCCGGTGCCTGTGTTTCTCCTGTGTGAAGACGGCCTGGACTTCCAAAGGCGCATCTACATACTTCTCCAAGCGCTGAAGCTTCTCCTTGGCGTACTCTTTTATCTCCTGATTCGAGTCGATGTGACGAAAAGTGATGGAGATCTGCATGACTTCAGCTCCTGTCGCTTAGGCCGATTCCTATCCTCGGATTCCTAGATGGCGGGGATCACGCCTCTAATAGACCCTTCTCCTCTTGCTCGAGGGCAAGACACCCAGCATGGTGCGATACTTCGCTACAGTGCGCCTGGCAATCTGAATCCCGCTCTTGCCGAGACGTCCCACGATCTCCTGATCGCTGAGGGGATTCCTGGGATCTTCCCCTTGGATCATCCTCTTGATCTGGTCCTTGACGCTCTGGGAGGATACCGATTCCCCGTTGTCTTTCTGGATCTTGCTGTTGAAAAAGAACCTCAGCTCCAAGAGGCCCTGGGGGGTGTGGGCATACTTGTTTGTCACCACCCTCGATATGGTGGACTCGCTCAGCTGCGTGTCCAAGGCAACGTCCCGCAGCACCAAGGGCCGGAGATGATCGATCCCGCGGTCCAGGAAATCCCTCTGGAATCTCATGATGCTCTCCGACACCTTATAGATGGTGCGCTGACGCTGATGAATGCTCCGGATCAGCCAGACAGCGGACCTCATCTTGTCTTGGATGTAGTTCCTCGTGTCCTTGGCCAGATCTTTCCTGGCCAAAGCGCGCAGGTAGAAGGGACTCACCCTGAGTTTGGGAAGTCCATCTTCATTGAGCACGATCACGTAATCGTCATCCATCTTGAAGACGAAGACGTCCGGGGTGATGTAATGCGGTTCCTCGGTAGCGAAAAGCCTGCCAGGCTTGGGTTCCAGGCCCTTGATCCACTGGACGGCTTCAGCGACTTCCTCCACCGACACCTTGAGTTTCTTGGCGATCAGCGGGACCCTGGCGTTCTCCAAATCCTTGAGGCAATCGCTGATGATCCTGTGGGCCAAAGAGCCTTCCATCCCCATGTGACGAACCTGGATCAGTAGGCACTCCCTCACGTCCCTGGCCGCGATGCCAGGCGGATCGAACTCCTGGATGCGCCTCAGCACCCCTTCCACCCTCTCCAGCGGGACCCCGCACTCACCAGCAATCCCGTCCAGGGTCGCCCGCAAGTATCCGTCACTGCCCAGGTTCCCTATGAGGAGCACCCCGATCTTGCGATCTATATCATCCAGGTCGGACAGGCGCAGTTGCCAGATCAGATAGTCCGTGAGACTCGGTCCCCTGCTGAGAGTCTGTTCGTAAGATGGTCTGTCGTCGTCGTCCTCGAACTGAGGGGGTTCATGGTAAGGGACTGTCGCGTATTCGGACGGAAATCGGTCCCACTCCCACTCTCCGGGAGAGGACTTCTGACGAAAGGGAAGCTCCTCCCCTTTTTCCTCTGAGACCCGTTCCTCTTCTGGATTGCTCAGCACCTCTTCGAGGATCGGGTTTTCCCCCAGCTCCACCTGGACCGCAGTGGACAACTCCAGTCGGGGCATCTGGAGGATCTTAAGGGCCTGCTGAAGCTGAGGGGTCATGATCAACTGTTGGGTCAGCTTCAGCTGCTGTCTTATCTCAAGCGCCATGCGCTCCTCACCGCTCGTACTACCCCGC
>CAZOXN010000291.1:0-4442 GCA_964583655.1 uncultured Desulfarculaceae bacterium
CTACCCAGTTGGTCGTGGACATGAGCGAGTGGTTCCGCAGATGGGTCTTTCTCATCTTCTTGGTGGTCATAGGGATCATCATCGCGTTCAACCGTTTCTACAGGACCCGAAGGGGCAGGGTCATCGTGGACGACCTGTTGCTGAAGATCCCAGTGTTGGGCGACCTCATACGAAAGGTGGCCGTGGCCCGTTTCACCAGGACCCTGGGCACAATGATCCAGAGCGGGGTGCCGCTGCTGGATGGCCTCGATATCGTGGCCAAGACCGCCGGGAACAAGACCATCGAGGCAGCCATTTTCAAGACCCGAGCTAGCATAGCCGAAGGGAGGACCATCGCCGAGCCCCTCGGCGAGAGCGGGGTCTTCCCGTCCATGGTCGTCCAGATGATCGCAGTGGGGGAGTCCACCGGGGCGCTGGATTCCATGCTCAACAAGATCGCGGACTTCTACGACGAGGAGGTGGATGCGGCGGTGGAGGCCCTGACCTCCCTCATCGAGCCATTCATGATGGTGTTTCTGGGGGGCACCATAGGCGGTCTTGTGGTAGCCATGTACCTCCCCATATTCAAGATAGCCGGGGCCGTTGAATGAGTCCTTCATCAGGCGGGGGGACGTCTGTCTCCGATGACGTCCTGCGTGGCCGCCTGCATTGGCTCATGTTCCTCCGCGTGGTGGTGGTGACCTTTTTGCTGGGTGCCACCGTTCTGCTTCAGGTCCGTGAGACGAGGAACCTCCTCACCCCGCCATTGATCGGGCTCTACGGACTTATCGGGACCATATACTTCCTGACGCTAATCTACATCTTTCTGATGAAAAGGGTTCGAAACCTCAAGGGCATGGCCTACGCACAGGTCGTCGTGGACATATTGGGATCCACGGCCCTTGTCTACCTCACGGGGCTTGAGGAGAGCGTCTTCTCTTCCATTTATAACCTATCGATCATAACGGGGAGCATACTGCTTTACAGGCAGGGAGGCCTGACCACGGCCTCTTTGAGCGCGTTTCTTTACGGGGGCCTCCTGGACCTGCGGTATTACGAGGTCATATCCCCCTTGGCCTTGGGGCCCCACAGGACAGTGACCAGCCCGGGGAGCGAGCTCTTCTATACGATCCTGGTCAATATCAGCGCCTTCTTCATCGTGGCGCTCTTGAGCAGCTACTTGGCCGAACAAGCCCTCAAGACCCAGCAGGAGCTGAAGGAGACCCAGTCTGACCTCTCCAGATTGACGGCGATCCACGAGAACATCCTGCGCTGCCTGCACAGCGGGCTTTTCACCACAGATCTCCATGGGAAGGTCCAATACGCCAACAGGGCTGCGGAGGAGATCACGGGAGTCCCGGCGATGGAGATAGTGGGAAGAGAGCTCTTCCATCTCTTCTCGGAGTTGAGGCCGGATCTGCTCAAGGCGGCGGACGACGAGACCTCGCCCCTAGAGGGCCGCAGAAGGACCATGACCTACCAACGCCCGGACGGGGCGCGGATCCATCTCGGGTTTTCCCTCGCTCCCCTGAGGAGCGCGGACGGGACCAGGATAGGGACTATCGTCCATTTCCAGGACTTGACCCAGACCATCTCCATGGAAGAGCACCTCAGGCGGGTGGATCGCCTGGCCACCGTGGGGGAGATGGCGGCCCGCCTGGCGCACGAGATCCGGAATCCTCTAGCATCCCTGAGCGGCTCCATACAGTTGTTACAGGACGAGCTGAGCCTGGATGGGGCAAACCGCAGGCTCATGGAGATCGTCACGCAGGAGACCCGAAGGCTCAACGCCCTCCTGACAGACTTCCTGCTTTTCGCCAAGCCTGAGAGACCCTCCCCCCAGCCTCTGGACCTCTCATGCGCCCTCATGGAGACCCTGGATCTCATCGCGGATCAGAGGCGCAAAGGGGCCTCCGTGAGAGTGGTCTCCCAGGTAACCCCGGGTCTGATGGTGGAAGCCGACCCGAAAAAGATGAGCCAGGTGATCTGGAACCTCCTCAACAACGCCTTGGAGGCCATGCCCGACGGGGGAGAACTCAGGGTCCGGGCCCGAAGGGCCTCCAGGTCGCGAGGGACCGAGGCCTCCCAGGAGGACTCATGGGTCCACCTGGAGATCGAGGACACCGGGGTAGGGATCCCGAAGGAGCTGCAAACCCGCATCTTCGATCCCTTCTTCACCACAAAGGATCGTGGCACTGGGCTCGGCCTTTCCACTGTGCACAGGACCCTGGAAGGCATGGGGGGTATGATAGAGGTCCGGAGCGAGCCGGGGAGGGGTGCCACGTTTTCTGTGTGGCTTCCCTGTCGTCCTGGTGCGCGTAGCGACCAAGGCCAGGGCAGCGCCTGATGGAGAGACGGTGGCAGCCGCACGGGGAGGAAGAGGCAGAAAGGAGCCTCGAACCGCGCTACCCGTCATGGTCCCGCAGATCGGCTGAACCGTCCCCCGCGGGGCTCGGGACTGCCTGGTCGGCTGCAATGGGTCCACCATAGGTCTCCTGCTGAAGCAGGGCTCCGGGACAAGGGCTGCCCCCCAAGAGTGAGAAGCTGTGAAGGAATCGATCTTGGGGGCACTCTCCTTCAAGAGCCCTCGATGATCTCAAGGGGCATTTGACAACCAAACCACCCTTGCCGATTTTCTCACACCTTCCGAGGTGTTACGCCTGAACCAGCCTGGTAGTCTTGACGCCCTCTGTACCATGGGCTATAAACTATCTTTCATTCCGAACCAATCCGCGGGGTTGCATCGTGAATTCCGAGTTGGGGGAGAAGGCCTCGGGGCCCATTGCAGATCGGAGGAGGAAGCTCGAGAGGCTCCGGGGGCTGGGGATCGACCCTTTTTCTCAAGATTTTTGCGTGGGACAAGACGTGGCCTCGTTGGTCTCGCGTTATCGGGGACTGGAGGGGGGGGAGCTGGATCGCCTTGAGGGGAAATTCTC
This sequence comes from uncultured Desulfarculaceae bacterium, assembly GCA_964583655.1. GTDB lineage: Bacteria > Desulfobacterota > Desulfocorpusculales > Desulfocorpusculum > Desulfocorpusculum > CAZOXN01. The sequence continues at coordinate 2,916 of CAZOXN010000291.1, forward strand.
TGTAGCAGGTCGCGTCATGGGCAAGCGTGACTTCGGGAAGGCCAGCTTCTTGGACCTCAAGGATGGGACGGGCAAGATACAGTGCTTCGTTGAGTCGGCCTCCCTCGGCCCAGAGGACAGGGCGATCTTCGGATGCCTGGATGTGGGGGACCACCTGGGCGTCACTGGGGGGGTCTTCAAGACGCGCACCGGCGAGCTCACCATTCGCGTGGAGCGGCTCCGTATCCTCTCCAAGGCCTTGCGTCCTTTGCCGGAGAAATGGCACGGCATCCGAGACGTGGAGGCGCGCTATCGCAGACGCTACCTGGACCTCCTCATGAACCCGAGGGCGAGGGAATGTTTTCGACTCCGTACCCAGGTGGTACGCACCATTCGGGACTTCCTTGACGGGCGAGGGTTTCAGGAGGTGGAAACCCCTATGATGCAGGTCCTTCCAGGGGGCGCGGAGGCCCTGCCCTTTGTGACACATCACAACGCCCTGGATATGGATCTCTATTTGAGGATCGCGCCGGAACTCTATCTGAAGCGCCTCGTGATAGGGGGGATGGAAAGGGTCTACGAGATCAACCGCAATTTCAGAAACGAAGGGATCTCCACTCAGCACAATCCCGAGTTCACCATGCTGGAGTTCTATCAAGCTTACGCCACATTCGAGGACCTGATGGTCACCACCGAAGAGCTGTTCGAGACCCTCCTGGAGAGGCTCCAAATGGGCCCAGTCCTCTCCTTCCAGGGGAATCAGATCAGGATGTCACGGCCGTGGCGAAGGATTCGATTCCTGGAAGGGATGGTAGAGATAGGGAGAGTCCCCCCCGACGGCCTAGGGGATCTGGAGGGCCTGCAACGACTCGCGCTGGAAAAAGGGGTGAACATCGAGGGGCGCCAAAGCCCGGCAAAGCTCCTCGCCAAGTTGTTCGACGTCTTGGTTGAACCGAAGCTTCAGGATCCGACCTTCGTTACCCACCATCCCGTGGAGATCTCTCCCCTGGCCCGTCGAAACCCCGAGGCGCCTCATTTGGTGGATCGCTTCGAGCTGTATATAGGGGGAAGGGAGATCGCCAACGCCTTCACGGAGCTCACGGACCCGGACGATCAAAGGGAAAGGTTCGTTCAACAGAAGGCGCTGAGGGAAGCCGGAGATCCCGAGGCGCATCCCTTGGACGAAGACTTCCTGAGGGCGCTGGAGCACGGCATGCCACCCACTGCCGGGGAGGGGATAGGGATCGATCGGCTCGTCATGCTGTTGACGGATTCTCCTTCCATCAGGGATGTAATCCTGTTTCCCCTCCAGCGCAGGGAGGCACAGTGAATGTACGGGACGCAGACGGTCCCGCGGCCGTGACGCGGCCGAAGGCCCAAGATGAATTATGAACTCTGGATCGGCCTGAAATATCTGCGGGCCAAGCGGAGGCAGACAGCGGTCTCCGTAGTGACGTTTCTCTCTGTGCTGGGAGTAGGGGTAGGGGTCATGGCCCTCATCGTGGTCATCGGGGTGATGACGGGCTTTGCGGAAAACCTCAAAGAGAA
>CAZOXN010000292.1:0-4438 GCA_964583655.1 uncultured Desulfarculaceae bacterium
ATTGGGGGAGTGCCTGTGCGGGCGGGCCGCAGTGAACCGCAAGGTCGAATTCGGTCACTGCCGTCACCACGGACACGATGGGAATTGCCAGGCCTTGGGGCCCCACGGGGGGGAGTGCGCTTTGCCACTTTGCGCTGGGGAGAAGCTCATCGGGGTGATCCACGTCCATTCCTCGGAGCTGGGCCGCAGGAGGCGCGAGGAAGAGCAGACACTCCTCAGGGTTGCCGACGTTGTGGTGGCCATACTGGAGAGGAAGAGGGCGGAGGAGGCGTTGCGGAGATCCGAGGCAGAGCTGCGGGAGATGTCCGCCAGGCTGCTCACGGCCCAGGAGGACGAGAGGAGGGCAGTGGCCCACGATGTCCACGACAGCCTTGGATCCTCCCTCGTGGCCTTGAAATACAGGATGGAGAGCATGCGAAGCGGACTGGTCAAGGGGAGATCCAGGGCATTGGCCAGGGAGCTCGAGGAAATGGCCTCCATGGTCCAAGACAACATCCAGGAGGTGAGAAGGATACAGAGGGCCTTGCGCCCGCCCATCCTGGACGACCTGGGGATCGTGCCGGCCATCTCTTGGGCGACCAGGGAGTTCGAGAACACATACAAGGGGATACGGATCGAGAAGGAGATGGACATCCAGGAATCCGACCTCTCAGATCTCCTCAAGACGGTGATCTTCAGGATCGTCCAGGAGGGGCTCAACAACATCGCCAAGCACAGTCGGGCCAGCCTGATCCATCTCTCCCTCCTCAGGGGCCGGGACAGGATCGACCTCGCCATCAAGGACAACGGCCTTGGATTCGATGTGGCAGAGGCCCTCTCCGCCGACAGGATTCCTCGCGGGATGGGGATCGAGGGCATGCGGGAACGGGCGGAGCTCTCGGGAGGGTCCTTCGAGGTGGAGTCCGTCCCTGGTCAAGGGACCTGCATCAAGGCATCGTGGCCCCTCGGCAGGGTCACTTCTGGACCAGCCCCTTCTGCACGGCGTAGGATATGAGGGCCGCGGAGCTGTGCAGGTCGAGCTTCTTCATGAGGTTGGAACGGTGTTTTTCCGCGGTCTTGACGCTGATACATAGATAATCGGCGATCTCCTTGTTCTTGCGTCCCTCGCCTATGAGCTTGAGTATCACCCTCTCGCGTGGGGTCAGGCTCTCCCACGAGGAGCGTGGCTTGAGGGCCTTCTTGCCCTCCAGGAACCCCTCGATCACCTTTGCTGAGACCCCTGGGCTCAGATAGGACTTCCCGGCAAGCACGGTCTCCACGGCCATCATCAGCTCGGCCTGGTTGGCGTCCTTGAGCACGTACCCGTTGGCCCCTGACCTGAGGGCCTCGAGGACGTGCTCCTCCGTGTCATGGACCGTCAGGATGAGGACCTTGGTCCTGGGGCATCGCCCCTTGATCTCCCTCAAGGCCTCGAGCCCGTTCATGCCGGGCATGGAGAGGTCCAGGAGCAGGAGGTCAGGCTCCAGGCGCTCGGCGCACCGGATGGCATCCCGGCCGTCCTTGGCCTCCCCCACCACCTCCAGCTCGGTCCTCTGGGAGAACAAGGCCCGCAAGCCCTCACGGAGGATGGTATGGTCCTCTGCTATGACGACCCTCTTCTTCCCCCCGATCCCGTCCCCCCGTCCCTTGGCCCAAGGGCATCGGTCCCGCCACTCCCATGGTGTGACTGGCCATCTGTGTAGCACAAAACCTCGTCCCTGTAAACCCGGCCTGCCTTGGCATTTCCTCATCACCCGGCGGCCTTTGGCGCGGTTGCCCTCTCTTTCCCGAGACGCGGCACTGCCTGATGACCGTCCATGGGTCCTCCATGGGTCGGGGCTTCCCGGGGGCCCACCCCGAGGGGCAGAGGGCCCCCCAAGGGAAATAGGTCCTGGTGAGAGGGCTCTGGTGGGTACACGCAGGGCAAAGAATAAGGTCCGCCCGCCTTCCGATTACATGGTTTCCCCCATTGAGGCGCCCCACACCCCTTGGTAGCTTGTCACAGGACGAAGCGATCCGGTCTTACCGAGCGATTTGTTACCCAAAAAAAAGGAAACGAACCAAGGCGAGGAGGGATCAGGAGATGAAGACGACCTTTACCTCAAGGAGCCCCCGTTTCATCCGGCATCTCGCTCCCGCGTCGAGGGAGCAACAAGGAAGGAGGCAAGGACGATGACCATAGGACGGAGTTCGAGAAACAGACGCGAACCCTTCAGGAGCAGCGTGTTTTTCCTATCTCTCCTGGTGGGGACACTCGCGGCATCGGCCGCCGCCGCCTTCACGTTGAACGTGGCGGGCTCGGACGGAGGCCCGGTCGGCCAGTACCGCTATCTCGTAGAGGAGGACCGCACCTTCCACCCGGCCCCGGGGGTGACGGTGCCGGTGAGCCCCGCTGCGGACATACTGGCCTTGAACTTCCACAGGAGTTACATGCCTGTTTTGGCCAGTGGGGTCGCCAGCGGCTCTGCCAACATCTCCCTCCCTGCCGACAGGTACTACTTCGTCTCCGTGCTCCCCGCCACGGCCGGTGGGTACTCCATAGGCGGTGCCCTGGTCAAGCCGGGCCAGTCAACGGTCAATGTGACCCTAAACGCCCAGCCCATCCCGACGGCCCAGATCTCGGTCTTCGTGTTCAAGGACACATCGCCCATCAACGGCGTTCCGGATCTGCCCCAGGAGGAGGGCCTGGCAGGGTACATCATCAACCTCAGGGAGGCAGGGGGGAGGTTCGGTGCGAGCGGGGAGCTGATCCTACAGGACGCCTTCGGCGAACCGCTGGTCAATTCGGCCCTGGACGGGATAGATGACCCGGGCCAGGATGCCACCCGAGGCACCATCGTCACCAACGAGTTCGGGGTTGCTGTGATCAAGAACCTCCCGCCGGCAAAGTACGGGATCACCGTGAGCCCTCCCATTGGGGCGGAGTGGAACATCCAGACCAGCACCATCGAGGGGAGCCCCACCATCGATGCCTGGGTCAAGCCCAACGAGCCTCCTTATTTCACGGAGTTCGGTCCCGCGGGGCACCACGCGGACTTCGGGTTCACCAAGGCCTTCGTGGACCCCGCGGTCCTCACAGGGGGGGCCACCATCAGCGGCAGGGTGGTAAGCACCCACATGTCCAGGCCGCCCGATTACACCTTCTGGGCCGGGTCCCCTTTCCCGGACTGCTGGGTCGGGCTCAATGACGTCTCCGGAAGGGGCGTCTATTCCCAGCCGTGCAACCCTGACAGCACCTTCGCCATCCCCAATGTCCCGCCAGGCAACTGGCAACTGGCCATCTGGGACAGGAACCTGGACATCATCTTCGCCTCTTCGGCCGTGCTGGTGAATCCCGACGGGAGCTGCGGGCCTGGGGGGAGCATCCCTGGCTGCGACCTCGGGGACGTGGCCGTGTTCGACTGGTTCGCCCATCTCAAGGGAAAGGTCTTCTTCGACAACAACGAGAACGGCTTCCAGGACCCGGGCGAGCCACCCCTTCAGGGCCAGGCATTGAACATCAGGTGGAGGGACGGGACCGTCTATCTCTCTGCCACCACAGGCCCAGACGGAGAATACCACTTCGCCGAGGTCTTCCCCTTCTTCAACTGGCTGGTGGCCGAGGTGGGCTTCCCCACCCCTTACAAGGCCACCGGGGCGACCATCGTGGTGGACGGAGGCGGACAGGTCCTGCCCCACAACGGTTGGGACTGGCCCTCCTTCGATGTCCTCAATCCCCAGCCACAGGCCGCTGCAAACCCCAACACCTTGAACAACCTCTCCAGGACCGAGACGGGTCCTGTCCTTACACAGGCCTTCCAGGCCTTCCTGGGCCAGACCAATGTCATCGACTGGGGCAAGGCCGCGTACGGGCCTGGGGAGAACGGCGGGATCTCGGGGGTCGTCTCGTACGACACCACCAGGGCGGAGAACGACCCGGTATTCGGCTTTGCCGAGAACTGGCAGCCCGGTATCCCCAACGTGACCCTGAGGCTCTGGGGCCCCGGTCCTGACGGCCTCATGAACACCGGGGACGATGCCGGGGTCATCGCCGAGGTGCAAAGCGACAGTTGGGACGCCAACCTCCCCACAGGCTGCCCGTCGCCCAATGCAGCGGATCCGTTCGCCGCCCTCCTGGGGGAGAAGTGTTACGACGGCCTGCGCAACTTCAACCAGGTGCGGGACGGCGTCTTCGATGGGGGGTATGCCTTCGCGAGCTGTTTCACAGTGGGTGGCACGGGCCCTTGCGTCTCCCCTGCCACACCAGGTGCCGTGGAGACCGCCCTTCCCCCGGGGGAGTACGTTGTGGAGGTGGTCCCTCCCCCCCACTACAAGGTGGTCAAGGCCCAGGACAAGAACGTGGACTTCGGGGACACCTTCACCCCGAGCCTCATGGGCCTGAGGCTGGCCGGGCCGCCGGTCTTCCCGCCCAAGGTCCCGTGCGTGGGCACGGAGTACCCGGTGCCCCAGTATCTAAGCC
>CAZOXN010000293.1:0-4435 GCA_964583655.1 uncultured Desulfarculaceae bacterium
GGGTTGGGGGGGGGGGGGCGCTGATGGTACGATGGATGTGGCAAGTCTGGGGCGCACTACCGTGCGCCCCTTTGTTCAGGGTGGGGCCGAGGCGGTCCTGCGAGAGAGGGGCAGTGAGGTCGCATGAAGATAGGGATCACCTATGACATGCGAGAGGAGTACCTCGCCGAGGGGTTCACGGAAGATGAGACGGCCGAGTTCGACCGGGCGGAGACCATAGCGGCCATCGATGGGACCCTCCAGGAGCTGGGGCACGAGACGGATCGCATCGGCCACGTCCGGAGGCTCATGGCGCGTTTGACCGGGGGGGCGAGGTGGGATCTGGTCTTCAACATAGCCGAAGGGCTCAGGGGGTTCGGCCGCGAGGCCCTGGTGCCGGCCCTCTTGGATGCCTATGAGATCCCTTACACCTTCTCCGATCCATTGGTCCTTGCCCTGACGCTCCACAAGGCCATGGCCAAGAGGGTGATCCGGGACCTGGGGATACCCACTGCGGACTTCCGCGTCGTGGAGAGGCCGGATGACCTGAGACAAGTGGACCTCGCTTATCCCCTCTTCGCCAAGCCTGTGGCAGAGGGCACAGGCAAAGGGATCGATGCGAGATCCAGGATCACCACGCCCGCGGATCTGGGAGAGGTGGTCAGAAGGCTCCTCGTCACGTACAGACAGCCGGTCATCGTGGAGGGCTTCCTCCCAGGGAGGGAGTTCACCGTGGGGATCATTGGGACCGGGGAAGATGCAGAGGCCTTGGGTCCCATGGAGGTGCTCCTGAGGGAGCAGGCGGAGCCACATGCCTATTCCTATGTGAACAAGGAGAGGTGTGAGGAGCTGGTGGAATATCGCTTGGTGGACGACGCCCAGGCGAGACAGGCCAGGGAGGTGGCCCTTGCGGCATGGAGGGGGCTGGGGTGCAGGGATGCCGGGCGTGTGGATATCCGCCTCGACGCCGAGGGGACTCCCAATTTCATGGAGGTCAACCCCTTGGCCGGATTGCACCCGGAGCACTCGGACCTCCCCATCATCTGCACCAAGGTGGGGATCACTTTCAGGGACCTCATAGGGAGGATAGTCGACTCCGCCTTGAGGCGCGTGGAAACGCCTCGGGCAAGCAAGGATACGGCCGTGCCTCGCCTCGCGAAGGGCGACAGGGCAATGGCCAAGGCGTGAGGCGCAGGTGCGTAAAGGGGGGGGCAGGTTGACACGGCGCAATACGTGCCCCGCGGTGTCATGAGAGTGGCCGTCCTGCACGGGGCGGTACCCGAGGGGGCCAGCAAGGACGAGCTGGACGTGCTCGTGGAGGCAGAGGCCGTGAGCGAGGCCCTCCTTCGCCTGGGGCACGAACCGGTACGCATCGCCCTCTCCTTGGACCTCAAGGCCGCGGTGGAGCTGCTGACCGCCCTCGAGCCGGAATTGGTCTTCAACCTCGTGGAGACCGTGGGGGGAAAGGGGAGCTTGATCCACCTGGCCCCTGCGCTCCTGGACGTGATGAGGATCCCGTACACCGGGGCCAGGACCGAGGCCATGTTCCTCACCTCCAACAAGCTCGTGGCCAAGGAGCTGATGAGGGCGCACGGGATCGCCACCCCAGCGTGGTACGTGGCGGGCAAGGGCGGGGCAGGGGCTGCGGGCCTCTATATGGTGAAGTCGGTCTGGGAACACGCCTCCATAGGCCTAGGGGAGGGCTCGGTGATCGCGGCCGAGGACCAGGACCAACTCCGCCGGGAAGTGGAGGCCAGGTCCGAGGGCCCCGCGGGGCACTGTTTTGCCGAGGCCTACATAGAGGGGAGGGAGTTCAACCTCTCCCTGCTGGCGAGCGAGGAAGGGGTTGAGCTCTTGCCCCCAGCGGAGATCGTCTTCGACGCCTATCCCGAGGGCAAGAGGAGGCTCGTTTGTTACAGGGCCAAATGGGATGAGGACTCCTTCGAATACCAGCACACCCCCAGGCGTTTCCACCTCCAAGGGGATGATCCCTTGATACGGTCGATGGAGGGCATGGCCAGGGCCTGTTGGGGGCTCTTCGGCCTTCGCGGGTACGGGAGGGTGGACTTCAGGGTGGACCGAGAGGGGAGGCCATGGGTCCTGGAGGTCAACGCCAACCCTTGTCTCTCCCCGGACGGCGGGTTCATGGCCGCTGCCATGGAGGCCGGGTTAGGTTACGAGGAGGTCATCCAGAGGATCATGGGCGACTCCTTGCGCGCACGGTCATGACCAAGGGAGAAACCGTGGATCTGGATGGGGCCTCGGGCGGGGTGGCCCGGGATGAGGGCGTTGGCCTTGACCCAGGTGCGTTGCATTACCGGGAAGAGGTGAGGGGTAGTGATCCAGAGGCCGTCCGGGCCATCCTCGTGTCTTCCGGATTCTTCTCAGCGGGAGAGGTGGATGTGGCGGTGGAACTGGTCCAGGAGCGGTTGAGCGCGGGGATCGAGAGCGGTTATCACTTCATCTTCGCCGAAAGAGGGGGGGAGGTCGTCGGGTACTCGTGCTTCGGCCCCATACCGCTGACCCTATCGAGCTACGACCTGTACTGGATAGCCGTAAGCGAGGCCTACCGGGGCCTGGGGATCGGTGGGGGGCTATTGAGGAGGACCGAGGGTCGGGTCAGGGGACTAGGAGGGGATCGCCTCTACATAGAGACCTCGTCTCGCAGGCAGTACGACCCCACGCGATCCTTCTACGAACGCCATGGGTACAGGGTCGAGGCGGTGATGGAGGAGTTCTATGCCCCAGGGGACCACAAGGTCGTCTACGTCAAGAGGATGAAGACCGTCGAGGGGGGAGGTGGAGATGGAACCTGATGTCTTCAGGCGTTTCGGCCACGAGGTGGTGGAGTGGGTGGCCGAGTACCTCCAGGACGTGGAGCGATATCCAGTGCTCTCCCCTGTGCGACCCGGGGAGGTCCGCAGTCAGATACCCCCTGCCCCCCCGCGTACGGCAGAGCCCATGGATGCCATCCTAGCGGACTTCAAGGATGTCATCCTACCTGGCATCACCCACTGGAACCACCCCAGGTTCTTCGCCTACTTTCCAGCCAACAACAGCGGCCCCTCCATACTGGCAGAGCTCCTCTGCGCAGGGCTCGGGGTCAATGCCATGCTCTGGCAGACCTCCCCGGCCGCCACCGAGCTGGAGGAGGCGGTCATGGGTTGGCTGGGCCAGATGCTCGGGCTTCCCGAGGGGTTCCGAGGGGCTATCCAGGACACAGCCTCCACGGCCACGCTTTGCGCCCTGCTGTGTGCCAGGGAACGCCTGACCGGGTTCCAGGTCAACTCAAAGGGCCTTGGCGGGGCAGCGGCGAGTTCCCCCCTTCGGGTCTATGCCTCCCGGGAGGCCCACTCATCCGTGGAGAAAGGGGTGAGGATCGCCGGGTTGGGCTCCGAGAACCTCGTGGTGGTCTCTGTGGACGAGGCCTATGCCATGGACCCGCGCGACCTGGAGGCCAGGGTGCAAGGGGACCTGGGTCGCGGGCTTCGGCCTTGCTGTGTCGTGGCAACCGTGGGCACGACTTCCTCCACTGCCCTGGACCCCTTGAGGGCCATAGGGGAAGTCTCGCGACGCCACGGGCTTTGGCTCCATGTGGATGCTGCCCTGGCCGGGAGCGCCGCCATACTCCCTGAGATGCGATGGATAATCGACGGGGTCGAGCTCGCCGACTCCTTCGTCTTCAACCCTCACAAGTGGCTCTTCACGAACTTCGACTGCTCGGCCTTCTTCTGCCGTCATCCTGAGACCGTCACCGCCACCTTTTCGGTGCTTCCCGAGTACCTGAAGACGGACCTGGACCGACAGGTCACCAACTTCCGGGACTGGGGGATCCAGCTCGGGAGGCGCTTCCGGGCCCTCAAGCTCTGGTTCGTCCTTCGCTACTACGGCCTGGATGGGCTCCAGGCCAAGCTCAGGACACACCTCTCCCTGGCCCAGGAGTTCAAGGGATGGGTGGAGGGGAGCCGGGACTTTGAGCTCATGGCGCCGGTGCCCATCAATACGGTCTGTTTCCGATTCAATCCATGGAAGGGCTCGGCAGGGAGGGTAGAGGAGGGCGAGCTGGATAGGCTGAACAAGGCGCTGCTGGACCGGGTCAATGGGACAGGGAGGATCTTCATCACCCACACCAGGCTAAGGGGAAGGTTCTGCCTTCGCCTCTGTGTGGGCCAGACACAGACCCAGAGGAGGCACGTGGAAGAGGCGTGGCAGACCATCAAGGAGGCGAGCCACGGCCTGTGTTGACAGAAGCGGAGGCATTGGATTATAAGGGGCTTGATCCCGCTGCCGTGGTGGCTCTTCCTGCTCGAGCTCATGGTCTCCCCCCCCGGTCTTCGGGGTGAAGAATAGGCGCAAAGGAGGTGATGGGTCGATCCGTTAGGGGCAGGTTTCATCGGAAAGGGCGTCTCGCGCATTGTCCCATCTGCAAGGAGGTGTAGGGATGGCACAGAAGCAA
>CAZOXN010000294.1:0-4423 GCA_964583655.1 uncultured Desulfarculaceae bacterium
GGAGGCCATCAGGGTGGAGGTCCCCATTCGTCTGACAGGGACCCCGGAGGGGGCCCTGTACGGCGGGATACTGAGCCCGCTGTTGCGCTCCCTCGAGATCTCTTGTCTGCCGGAACAGATCCCGGAACACATAGATGTGGACTGCTCCTCCCTGGGGGTTGGAGACACTATACACGTCTCGGACCTCCGCCTCCCTGCCGAGATAGAGGTGATCACGGACCCATCCACCGCGGTGGTGACCGTGAGCGCACCGACGGTGGAGGCGGCTGCCGCTGCTGCCCCTGTGGAGGAAGAGGTCCCAGTGGCAGAGGAAACGGAGGGGACTTAACCGGAAGGGACCGCCATGTGGTGCGTGGTGGGCCTCGGGAACCCAGGCCGCCGTTATCGGTGGAGTAGGCACAATGCCGGCTTCCATTTCATCGCCCTGTTGTCCGAGGTCAGCAAGATTCGCCTCTCCCATCGCTTGCCAGAGGTGGAATGGGGAGGCGGCCTGTGGTGCCGCGAGGAGCTCGCCCTGGCTCGCCCCATGACCTACATGAACCTGAGCGGGGTCGGAGTGCGTCAGGTGCTCAGGCGCTTGGGCTGCGATCTGGGGAGGCTCCTGGTGGTCCACGACGATTTGGATCTAGAGCTCGGGCGGATAAGATTCAAGCAGAGGGGAGGTGATGCGGGGCACAAGGGGATTCGATCCGTCATAGAGGCCCTGGGAGATGATCGCTTCCTGAGGTTGAGGATCGGGATCGGGCGTCCGCCTCCAGGGGTACTGGCCGAGGATTACGTCCTGGCTGCATTGGGAGGAGAAGAACGGGCCCGGTTTCAAGAGGCCCTGTGCACGGGCGTGGAGGCCTTGAGGACCCTGATCTCGGAAGGCATCGAGAGGGCCATGAACCTGTACCATGGGACGTCCGAGCCGAAGGTGAACGAGGAGAGGATATCGGGACAGTAGCGTGGATACGGATAAGACTAAGGAGGTGACGGGAGAATGTTATCACTGACTACTCTGGCGCCGGTTTTCGGCATCTTCGGGCTCGTGGTCGCTGTCTTCATTTTTCTTTGGGTCGCAAGACAGCCCAACGGCACCGAGCTCATGCAGAAGATAGAGGGGTACATCCGCACGGGCGCCCTGGCCTTCCTCAGGCGGCAATATGCCACTTTGGCGGTTTTCGTGGTGGTCGTCTTCATCCTCTTGGCCGTGGGGATCAACCCTTGGATCGGCCTGTGCTTCGTGACCGGGGCATTGTGCTCCATGTTCGCCGGCTATTTCGGCATGATGGCATCCACCAAGGGCAACTCAAGGACCGCTTGGGCCGCAAACCAGGCTGGCATGGGCAAGGCCCTCATCGTCTCGTACTTCAGCGGTTCTGTCATGGGGATCTCGGTGGCGAGTCTCGGGCTCCTGGGTGTGGGCATCTGGTTTTTCGTCTTCGGTGGGGATGCCAAGACGGCCATGTACATCAACGGCTATGCCATGGGGGCCAGCTCCATCGCCCTCTTCGCCCGCATGGGTGGCGGGATTTACACCAAGGCCGCGGATGTGGGCTCGGACCTGGTGGGTAAGGTGGAGGCAGGCATACCAGAGGACGACCCTCGTAACCCCGGGGTCATCGCAGACAACGTGGGCGACAATGTGGGAGACATCGCTGGGATGGGGGCGGACATCTTCGAGTCGTACGTGGGCTCCATGGTGGCCACCATAGCCATCGGGGCCACCATGACCCTCACCCCTGAGGTCATGCAGCTATTCCCGGGCAAGAGCGAGTGGGCGATCAAGTCCTTGTACATGGCAATGCCCATTTTGGTGGTCATGGGCGGCCTCATCGCCTCTCTGCTCGGGGTCCTTTCCATAAAGATCCTCCAGGGCTTTGGACCGCAGAGCGCCCTGAGGTACTCGACCTTCATCGCAGGGGCCATCCTCATAGTCATCACCCTGATCGTCCAGGGCGGCCTAGGACTTCCCGTGGGGGTCTTCTGGGCGGTGGTGAGCGGCCTGATCGTGGGGATGATCATAGGGCTCCTTGCAGAATACTATACCTCCGCCAAGCCCATCCGTGACATCGCCGAGTCCTCCAGGACCGGTCCCGCTACCGTGATCATCTCCGGGCTCTCTGTGGGGATGGTGAGCACGGCCCTGCCCATCGTGGGGATATGCATAGCCATGTACATCGCCTATGCCTCTGCCGGGATGTATGGTATCGGTATCTCAGCGGTGGGGATGCTCGCAACGGTGGGTGTGACCATGACCGTGGACGCCTATGGTCCCACGGCTGACAATGCGGGCGGCATCGCCGAGATGTCCCACCTGGGGCCAGAGACCAGGAGCATCACGGATTCCCTCGACGCCCTGGGGAACACCACCGCAGCCATCGGCAAGGGCTTCGCCATCGGTTCTGCCGCCCTCACCGCCCTGAGCCTGTTTGTGGCTTACTCCCAGTCGGCGAATGTGGAGAGGATCGACATCACTGACGCCCACACCATCATAGGGGTCTTCCTCGGGGGCATTGTCCCATTCATAGTCGCCTCCCTGACCATGACAGCGGTGGGGAAGGCGGCCTTTTCCATAGTAGAGGAAATCCGCAGACAGTTCCGGGAGATCAAGGGCCTCATGGAAGGGAAGGCCGACCCTGATTCTGCCAGGTGCGTTGACATAGCGACTAGGTCCGCCCTGCGGTACATGATCGCCCCGGGCCTCTTCGGTGTCCTCTCCCCTGTGGCCGTAGGCTTCATCATCGGCAAGGAGGCCCTGGGCGGGTTCTTGGTTGGGGCCCTCATATCCGGGGTGCTCCTGGCCCTGTTCATGGCCAACGCTGGCGGGGCATGGGACAATGCCAAGAAGTATATCGAGAAGGGGAACCTAGGCGGCAAGGGTTCCGACAATCACAAGGCCGCGGTCATAGGAGACACGGTGGGCGACCCGTTCAAGGACACCTCGGGGCCCACCATGAACATCTTGATCAAGCTCATGTCCGTAATCTCCCTGATCCTCGCACCCCTCATGATAGCGAGATGGGGTTGATAGAGGGGGCAATCGGTCTGGGATACCAGGATGGGGCCGACCGAAGGGGTCGGCCCCTTTTTTATGGCATGCAAGTTGGCGGTGCCTCGCGATCAGTGGAGAGTAGTCACCCCAGGGGAGAAACAGCTCTCACTTGCAAGTCACCACCCACCGCGGACACTCACTTCCCCGACGACCCCTTGGCCCGCATCTTCAACCGTTTCCTCCTTCGCCTCCTCTTCCTCTCCAACTCCCTTCGTCTCTCGATCTTCTTGTGCCTTGCCATATCGCCTCCCTCACGTTTCAGGAATCCCTGTGCCCAATGATCCCCCAAGACGCGGTCCTCAGCGGGCTATGTCCCACCCAGAAAGGCCTCCGCACACCTGACCCAGAACTCGACCCCCACGGGCAATATCCTCTCGTCCAGGTCGAACTGGGGGGTGTGGAGCATGGGGGTCTCTCCAGCATCGCTCTTACCGCAACCCAGCTTCAGGTATGCCCCAGGACACATCTCCAGGAAGTAGGCGAAATCCTCGGCCCCCATGGAAGGTGGGAGCTCCAAGACAGCACCATCTCCCACCATGGACCTGGCCACCTCTCTGGCGAAGGAGAGGATCTGGGGGTCGCTGCGAAGGACCGGGTATCCCCGCCTGATCTCCACCTCCGCGTGCACCCCGTGACCCTGGGCCGCCCCCTGAGCAACCCCTTGGATCTCCTCCCTGGCCCTGGCCCTCACACCCTCGTCCAAGGCCCGGAGCGTGCCCCACAGCTCCGCCCGCTCCGGTATGACGTTGAAGGCGGAACCCGCCTCGACCCTGGTGACGCTCACCACCAAGGCCTTAGCAGGCTCGGTGGAGTGGTTGGTCATGGCGTGGAGGGAGGGAATCAGCACTGATGCCGCCAGTATCGGGTTGTTGGCCCTTTGCGGATATGCGGCATGGCTTCCCCGTCCGACAAGCCGGATGACGAAGTCGTCCACAGAGGCCTGCGCCGGGCCCTCGGTGAAGCCGAAACTCCCCGGGGGAATCGTCGGCAAGACATGGAGGGCCAGGACTCGATCCACCCTGGGGGCTTCCAGGACGCCGTCTTCGATCATCTTGAGCCCGCCTCCTCCACCCTCCTCAGCGGGCTGGAAGATGAACTTGACACCCCCCCTCAGATGGGCAGCATGGCGGGCCAGGTACCTGGCGGCCCCCAAGGCCATGGCCACGTGGGCATCGTGGCCGCAGGCGTGCATGACACCAGGGGACAGAGAGCCGTATGGCCTTCCACCTTCCTCCTGGATGGGAAGGGCGTCCATGTCCGCGCGGATCGCCAGCACCGGCCCGTCACCCCTTCCCCGGCACAGCCCCGCGACCCCGGTGCCTCCCCGGTAGACGACCATGTCGATGATCGACTCGTTGCCGCCGGCCATCTCGCGGTAGATGGCAC
>CAZOXN010000295.1:0-4398 GCA_964583655.1 uncultured Desulfarculaceae bacterium
GGATGAGACCTAGCGGTCGGGCCCCTTGCCCGCCGGGATAGGTGCTTGTGGCTTGAAAAAAAGGCATGTCTGCTGTAACGTCAACTCCGTCTCCGCAAGGGTGCCCGGAGGGAGATGGGCGCGATCGTCCCCATGGCTTTCCTCCGAGACCTGATCTCATGAACCATTGGAGAGGCGGGCGGCATGCCTGGCCACTGACGGCCCTTCCTGGACTGCTGGAAGTATCCTTACGGGCTGACCTTGGGACCAGGGTGGTGGAAGGGCCTTTGGATTGGGAGGTCCATCGATGTTGAACAACCTGTTCTCGCCATTTGCCATTCGGGACCTCAGGCTGGACAACAGGATAGTGATGCCAGCCCTGGCCTCCTTCCTCGTTGCCCCAGGCGGTTCTGTCACGTCGAAGACCCTCGAGCACTACCGCAGGAGGGCCGCGGGCGGGCTGGCCATGCTCATCGTCGAGGCCGCGGCTGTGGCCCCGGAAGGGATCGTCTCTGAGACCCAGCTCAGGATCGACGACGACCGTTTCATCGAGGGCCTCGCGAGCCTGGCTCGCGTCATCAAGTCCTCAGGTGCCAGGGCGGCCATCCAACTCCATCATGCCGGCAGGCAGACCAAGGCCAAGTTGATAGGGAGGCTCCCCTTTGCGCCGTCTCCACTGCCATGCCCCACCATCCCCGGGGAGGTGGAGGCCCTGAGTCACGAGGGGATCCAGAGGATCGTGTCGCTCTTCGGTGATGCGGCGCAAAGGGCGGTGGAGGCAGGATTCGAGCTCATTGAGGTCCATGGGGCGCACGGGTATCTGGTGAATCAGTTTCTCTCCCCCTTCTCCAATGTCCGTGACGACGACTACGGCGGGGATACCAGGCGAAGGGCGCGTTTCGCCGTGGAGATCGTGCAAGAAGTCCGCAGGAGGGTGGGGGGGACCCTCCCCCTTTCCTTCAAGATCAGCGCCAAGGAATTCGTGCCCGGCGGGCTGGACGTGGGGGAGAGCGTGGAAATCGTCAGGCACCTCGTCGAGGCCGGGGTGGACGTGGTTCAGGTCTCGGCTGGCAACGACGCCACCCCGGAGTGGATCAGTCAGCCCATGCTGGTGCAGAGGGGATGCCTTGTGGAGACCGCCTCTGCAGTGAAGAGGGCGGTGGACATCCCTGTGATGGCCGTGGGAAGGATCAATGGGCCGCGCCTGGCCGATGACATCATCCGGGAGGGGAAGGCCGACTTGGTGTGCATGGGCCGTGCCCTACTGGCAGATCCGCTCTTGCCGGTCAAGGCAAAGGAGGGTCGTCTCAACGAGATCCGTCGTTGCGTGGCGTGCAACACCTGCATGAACTCCATCTTCAAGAAGGGGAGGGTGGAGTGCCTGGTCAACCCGGAGTTGGGCCGAGAGGAGGAGATGGGGGTCCATCCCGTGTCTCGCTCCAGGAGGATACTGGTGGTAGGCGGGGGACCCGCAGGCTGCGAGGCCGCCTGGGTGGCAGCGAGCAGGGGACACGAAGTGGAGCTCTTCGATGCCAATGACTCCATCGGAGGCCAGATCCTCTTGGGGGCCTTGCCTGCTTACAAGAGGGATCTCCTGAATATCGTGCGATTCCACGAGCATCAGCTTCGGCAGCATGGCGTGAGGTGCCACCTGGGGCAGCGGGTGGGCGCGGAGGAGCTGCTGATGAGGGCTCCCGATGCGGTCGTCCTGGCCACAGGTGCCAAACCGAGCCTTCCTCCGTTCGTCCAGGTGGGGCCAACGGTTCAGACATATGCGACGGCCTTGAACGGGACCTCTGAGATACCGCGGGATGTGGTGGTCCTGGGCGGGGGCGCCATAGGATGCGAGCTGGCCATCCACTTGGCGCACAACGGGCACGATGTGGCGCTCGTGGAGATGAGGGACGCCGTCGGGGTGGAGCACGAGGCCATGACGCGAAAGTTGATCCTCCAGGAGATCCGTTCTCTGGGGATCAGGGTGATGACAGGCTGCGAGATAAGGGGGGTGGATGGGCGACAGGTCGTCTACATCGGGCGCGATGGAAAGGAGGCCGCCCTGCAGGCCGAGCTCTTCATCCTGGCCATGGGCACGAGGCCGGAAGACGCCCTCCACGAGCCGTTGAAAGGGGCTGGGCTGGAGGTCTACAAGATAGGCGACTGCGTCCAACCGAGGAGCATCAAGGAGGCCATCTACGAGGGCGCCCTCATCGGGAGGAGCATCTGAGGGGGCATGGGCCTGGAGGCTGCAGGCGACAAGGCACTGGCTGCATCGATTGTCCTCTCCAAAAAAAACCCCGGAAGGGATCCTTCCGGGGTGTCCAAATCGGGCAAGCCGACTTGAGCGACACAGTCAATGCCGCAGCGGGACAGCCGCGGACAGGGAGGAGGCTATCCCTTGGCATTCCTCCGTCTCCGTGTCGAGCCACCCCTCACCATGGAGTTCCGTCCCCCTCACGTGTCTGGACTTGACTGTCCTCTTGGGCAACAGGCTCTCCTCGAAGAACTCTATGGCCGCATCGATGTCGATGTGCGTGCCACATGTGAAATAATCCATGGCAATATAGGAGAACTCTGGCCAGGAATGAAGCGTCAAGTGGCTCTCGGCGATGATGACCACGCCGCTCACGCCCTGAGGTTGGAACTGCTTGAAGTGATCCCCCATGATGGTGGCCCCCGATCGCCTCACGCCCTCCAGGGACATCTGGCGGAGGAACTCCAGATCGTTGAGACGACCGGGATCACAGCCATAGAGATCGAGCAAAACATGGGTCCCCAATCCGGTCATTTTCCTGCCCCCCCCACGGCCGATGTAGTTCACGTGTCCTTGATGATCACGCCCCTTCCTGGGTCCCCCGAAAAAAAAGGGAACTCCGAAGACTAGTTCGATAGATACTAAGGCAAAAGAGGAAAATCGTCAAGAAAAAATTCCGATTCGCAGTGACCGTTCACTTGCGCGGGCTATCCCCATCTCTCCATGCCTTGCATCTTCAACCCTCGCCCCTGACGTCCCGAAGCGCCACGGTGCATCCAGTCTCCCTCGGCTCGGCACGGCTTCACCCTGCGCACCGAGGTCGATGCTACTCAAGACCCAAGACGCTTGGGCACGATGAGCGGGAGGATCCGGTGGTTCAGCCCTGGGGCAGCGAAGAGGATAGGGGGGCCTTTTTCGGTCCCGATCTGTGCAAAACGCTCAAAGTCATTCCCTCTGTGGTCGGTGACTTCCACTCCGGCTTCCTTGGCGATGAGCAGGGCGGCAGCTATGTCCCAGATGTGCCAGTCGTCCAGGAAATAGCCTACATAATGCCCGCAGGCCACGAACACGGCCTGTGCGGCCGCGCTCCCCAGGGACCTGATCTTCTGCGGGAGGAGATAGTCCCACCGCTTTATGCCGTCGGATGTGATGCCAAAGATGTCCTCCCGCTCCAGCGAGGAGCGCCTCAGCGGGGCAATGGGCTCCCCGTTCCTGAATGCGCCCTTTCCTCGTCGGGCCAGGAAAAACTGCTGCAACGGTGGGATGTAGACGCACCCCCACAAGGGCACCCCACCCTCCAGCAGGCCCACGGAGACGGCCCAGAAGGGCAGTCCGAGGCCGTAGTTGGTGGTACCGTCGATGGGATCGATGACCCAGGTCCTGTTGGCCTCTTCCGGACCTGTGAAACCCGCCTCTTCCCCCAGGATTCGACAATCGGCAAAACTTGCGTGAAGAAAGGACCTGAGCTCCGATTCCAACTCCTTATCCATCTCTGTCACTGACGTCCCATCCGCCTTCAACCCTTGGGTGGCGCGAGGTTGTTCCGTGAGGGCCATCTCTCCAAGCCGCATGACCAGATCCACGAGCTCCTCAAACCGCCCCAAATCGCTTTCCTGCATGGTGCCTTCTTCTCAAGGCCTCGGACTGGTCATCTCGGGTCCGCCCGCACGGCCCGCTGCTTCGCCCCCACGACCATGCCCGGTTGCCGGTGGGGCATTGCCGGTGGAGGAAAGAGACGATGAGGTCATGTACCGAGACGTTCTTGGCACTTGTGATGAATGCCCCCGCACGTGGATACGCTCACGGTGGGCAGCTCCTGGTCCGTTGGAATCCACCACGAGCAACTGCCAACCGACAACCGGCTCACAAGAACTTAGGCGGCAGCGCCGGGTCTCCCTCGAGCAGGAGCTCCGGCAGGATCATCACAGTGGATATCCCGTGGGCGACGAGGTTCCCATCCACATCCAAGACCTGCGCATCGCCCAGCCCCAGGCTCCGCCCTATCTTGATGCACCTCCCCCGGGCCATGAGTTTCCCTGATCGTGCTGGAGCCAGGTAGTTGAGCTTCACCTCGGCTGTCGTGAGCCCCTTGCCTTCCTCGATCTGGGTGAAGACCGCCCAAAACACGGCCGCATCGACCACCGAGGCGATGGCCCCTCCGTGCACCT
>CAZOXN010000296.1:0-4382 GCA_964583655.1 uncultured Desulfarculaceae bacterium
ATTTCGTCTTCCCCCAGAGGGGTATCGGGGTGGAGCAGCCCATCTACTTCAGCCACAGGGTGCATGCCGGGGTCAAGGAGATAAGCTGCCGTTTCTGCCATCCTTTTGTGGACCGCTCCCCGAGGGCTGGCATTCCGGAGATGCAGAAGTGTTTTTTTTGTCACGATCACATCATCCCACAGCACCCCCAGATCCAGAAGGAGCGCTGGCATTATGAGAACCGTGTCCCGGTGCCATGGGCCAGGGTCTACTATATCCCGGACCACGCCCACTTCAACCACGAGCCCCACATCCGTTGGGGCATAGACTGCGCCATCTGCCACGGGGATGTGGCCAGGTGGGACAGGATGGCCAGGGTGGATTTCAAGATGGGTTTTTGCATCGGGTGCCACAGGGACCTCGGGGCCCAGGTGGACTGCTGGTTGGCTTGTCATAGGTGAAGAGGAGAGGTTTTCGGATGGGGGCGACAGTTGTGGAAACGATGAGGCGAGAGACTCACGCAACTGCCAAGGCCTTCTTCCTCTCCTCCGCCTTCTGGATGGTCCTGGGCACACTGGCTGGACTCACCGGGGCCGTGGAGCTCATCGCGCCAGACCTCCTGGGCAACATCGCATGGATCGTCTTCGGAAGGCTCAGGCAGGTGCACACGAACCTGGTGATGTTCGGGTTCGTCGGCTCTGCCCTCCTTGGGGCAGCGCA
Organism: uncultured Desulfarculaceae bacterium; assembly: GCA_964583655.1. Taxonomy (GTDB): domain Bacteria; phylum Desulfobacterota; class Desulfocorpusculales; order Desulfocorpusculum; family Desulfocorpusculum; genus CAZOXN01. The sequence goes on from CAZOXN010000296.1 coordinate 700, forward strand.
CTTCCTGGTCCCTAGGCTGGTGCGAGCCCCTCTTCATAGCGACAGGCTGGGGGTCCTCTCGGCGATCCTTTGGGACCTGGCCATAGCCGTGGGGATCGTGACCCTATCCCTGGGATTCACCCAGAACAGGGAATATGCCGAGTTCATCTGGCCCGTGGACATGGGGGTCCTCCTGGTCTTGGCCCTCGTCTTTTACAACATGCTGAGGACGGTGATGGCCAGGGAGGAGAACCTGCTCTATGTCTCCGTCTGGTACGTATTCGGGGCGGTGATCTTCACCTTCTTCAGCTACCTCTTCGGAAATGCCGTTTGGGAGCCTGAGACCGGCTCCACAGTGGGGATACCCGATGCGATCCTGGCATGGTTCTACGGTCACAACATCCTGGGCTTCTTCTTCACCCCCTTGGCCGTGGCCATAGCCTACTACGTGATCCCCATCGTGAGCAGAAGGCCCCTTTACAGTCACACCCTCTCCCTCGTGGGCTTTTGGTCCTTGCTGCTCCTCTACAGCCACATCGGCACCCACCACCTCCTCCAGGCACCGGCACCGACCTGGCTCAAGGTGGTGGCCATAACGGGGAGCATCGGCATGCTGGTGCCTGTCATGACCGTGCTGGTGAACCTTTGGCTGACCATGCGGGGCAGGGTGGGGGTCATCCATCAGGACATAGGGGGCAAGTTCGTGTTCGCCGGCACCGTCTGGTATCTGATGACTTGCCTCCAAGGCCCGCTGCAATCCCTCCCATATGTGCAGAGGGTCACGCACTTCACCAACTGGGTCGTGGCCCATGCTCACATGGGGGTGCTGGGCTTCGCTGGGCTCACGGCCTTGGGTGGGATCTACTTCATGATCCCCAGGATCACGGGCAGGCCGATCCATAGCCAGCGTCTGGCAGACATCCAGTATTGGCTGGTCCTCGTGGGGATGACGGGTTTCTTCACGATCCTGACAGGGGCTGGCCTGGTGCAGGGGCATGGCTGGCTCAACGGGGAGACTGTCTACAGGGTGCTCCCGCAGCTCCACGTCTACATGGTGGCCCGGGCTTCATCCGGTGTCCTCATCGTGGCGGGGGCCTTGGTGGGCCTGTACAACATCTGTATGAGCTTCAAGGGGGGGGCCGCCACTGCTTCGGGACAGCCCCTGGAAGGAGGCCTCTCGCCGTGAGAATGACCCCTTCATTCATAGTGGGAGGCTGCCTGATCCTGTTCGCGTCGGTCTTCTTCGTGGCGGTGGTGCTCCCGGGTCTGACCATGACCGAGGCCCCCTCAGAGATCTTCAGGGCTCGCAGCGCTCTCGAAGAGGAGGGAAGGCGAATCTACATCCAGAACGGCTGCTCTTATTGCCACACCCAGTACGTGCGTTTCCTGGATTGGGACTTGGGGGCTGAGCGCGTGGCCGAGGCAGGGGATTACGTTGCTGATCGGCCCCACCAGTTGGGCTCCGAGAGGACGGGCCCCGAGCTCTCCCAGGCAGGCGGGGAGCACCCCGATGACTGGCACATGGCCCATTTCATCAATCCCAGGTACACCCGTCCCGAATCCCTGATGCCACCTTGGCAGTTCCTGGGGCCAGAGAGGATCACGGCGCTGACCGCGTACATCCAGGGCCTCGGATTCCAGCAAGCCGACTCTCGAATGGAGAGGCAGCGCCACTGGAAGAGGGAGGCACTGCGGGCCTACGAGGCGGGTCCCGAGGCCAACGTGGAGTGGCTCCACAGTCACGTGCCTGAGCCATGGAGGCGGCTGCCCAATCCGTATCCTACCAGTGAGGCAGGGCTCGCCAGGGGGCACCGGGTCTACCAGAGCTTCTGCATCGGCTGCCATGGCCCCATAGGGGACGGCATGGGTCCTGCCCAGCCCTATCTCCGCCCGCCCCCCCTCAATTTCACGACCTTGAGGGGAAGGGGGGTATCTGGAGGGATCCTCTACTACCAGATCATGAACGGCATCACCGGCACGGCCATGCCCTATTTCAAGAGGGAGCTGGAGTCGGAGAAGATCTGGGATGTGGGCAACTACGTGGCGGTATTCTTCATCGGTGAGAGCGACGCAGGCGGAGAACCACGCGGCATAGACGCGTCGTACCTCACCAAACCTCCGGGGAGGCGATGAGATGTACTATCTCGGCTGGATCCTCTTGATCCTACTCGGGGTCGGCCTGGGTATCTGGGCCTTCATCTGGGCCCTGCGCTCGGGGCAGTTCGCCGAACAGGAGAGGGCCAGGTTCCTCCCCCTCAGGGACGAATGCCCGGGGACCGAGGCCGGGTCTGCCCCAGGCTCCCGGATGGCGGTCTGCTTCCTGTGCTTTGCAGGAGGCCTGGTCCTCCTTTCCATGGCCGCGGCCCTGTGGCTCACGCTCACCATGGGGGGGAGATAAGGGGATGCGGTCCTTTCCCATGATCGATGTTCAGTACGTGGTCCTTGCCCTCTTCATGGGCCTAGGTGCCCTCTTGGTGCTGTGGATCGCCTTTCGTGGGTACCACGATGAGGAGGATGAGGAACGGGATCTAGAGGGATACCCGGACGGGATAAAGGCGGGCAACGGGCCGATCCCAGCACTCTTGCTCCTGATCTACGCGGGGTTCTTGATCTGGGCCTTGGGGTATGCGCTCAAGGTGGGTGTGGCCGGGCCCCCTTTCTGACGAGGCAATGGGTCTGGCAAAGGAGCGAGGAGATGCGCGACCGGGGGATAAAGGGGTGGTTGATCGTGGTGGGGATGGCCATCCTGTTCCTTTGCTGGGGGCTGTTTCTCTTCTTCTCTGTGGGGGACAAGGGCCCTCCCCCATGGGACTTCGGGGTGGTGAGGGATATCCCTGGAGAAGGCCCGCATTCGACGGTGGGGCCCGGGAAGGCCGCACAGCCCGTGCCGCAGCACGTGGACAGATGAGCGAAGCAAAGACCGAGGGAGGACGCTCCGGTGGTGCGACTGGCATGAGGTCTCGACCCAGTGCAGAGAGTATCAGCATCGGTGCTGGCCGGGACAAGGGCAGATGGTCTCGACTCCCGGGGCTCGTCCTCGCATCCGTGGCCTTTTTCGGGATCCTGGCCGGTTGCGACTACGGCCGCATGAAGGAGCAGGAGTCGGTCCGAACGTACGAGACCCAACTCCCTGAGATGTCCTCCGGCACGATCCCGGTGGAAGGGGGGGTGGAAAGGCTCATGGCGGCCGCCCCGAGAGATCTGATGGACCCCCTGGACGGGGATCCTCGGTGGATCGAGCGAGGCAAGGAGGCTTACGGCTTCCACTGTGCCATGTGCCACGGCAGGAGGGCGGACGGGCGTGGCACAGTGGGCCAGAGCTTCTATCCCCTTCCCTCGAACCTGGCATCAAAGGATGTGCAGGAGCTCTCGGACGGGGAGATCTTCGCGGTCATGACTTTCGGCTCCAAGAGGAGCCCTCCTTTGGGTTACACCATCGCCGAGGAGGAGAGGTGGGCCATAGTGCGTTTCGTGCGATCGCTGGGTGACCGCGCCCAATAGCATGGGGGAAAGAGCCGTTGCCGGGGCGCAGGTATTCGAGAGCCTTTGCAGATGGCGGTTCTTTCCGAAAAGGACATCTGGCTAGGTTGAAAAAACGGGCCGGAGCCAGGCGTTGGGAGCGCATTCTGGACGCTGATCAGGAGAAGAAATGCTCGAGCTCATAGCCCCTTTTCTCGTGGGACTCGCAGGCAGCCTGCATTGTG
>CAZOXN010000297.1:0-4381 GCA_964583655.1 uncultured Desulfarculaceae bacterium
GCGACCAAAGCCGGGAGTCGCTCCCAGGGCGGCTCTCCTCGCAGCCACCTCCCCACCGAACTGCGAACCCCGTCCGCCCCGATTACCCACTGGGCCCTGTGGACCCCGCGCGATGTGCGCACACTGAGCCCCCACCTTTCCTCTTCCAGTCCGAGGACCTCCTCCCCTGTTATGACCCTCACCCCGGCCCCCTGGGCCGCGGAAAGGAGCCCTTGGTCCATCTCCGCCCTCTTGACCACCCATCCCAAGAGGAACCCGTCCTTGGCCTCTATGGCGAGCGGCTCCCCGCCCCCCGTGAGGAAGACCACCGCCCCCCGGAGGCCCCTCGCTCCCTGAGGCCAGAGCTCCGGGCCCAACAACCCCTTGACCTTGGCCGAGAGGCCTCCCCCGCACGGCTTGACCCTCGGGAAGGCCGTCTTGTCTATCAGGAGCGTCTCCACCCCGGCCAAGGCCAGTTGCCTCGCCGCCATGGCTCCGGACGGACCTCCCCCTACGACGATTACCTGGGCCTCCATCTCCTGCTCCGACACCTCCTGCGCCGCCAAGGACCCGGGCCAAGATCGAGGCTCGGAGGTTGACCGAAATCCTCTTGTCGGCACCTGCAGAAGGGGCTTCGTGCAGGTCAAAGCGGCTTTCATTATATGTCAAGGCGATGGACTGACCAAGCTGGGCTAAGGTGCGCTAGCCCTAATAAATCCTTCACCCTTGAGGGTGGCGACCTCTCCAAGGCGGGGAACCTGTCTCGGAGATCCTTGTTGCCGCAGGACGACTTCTCTGAAGGCGAGGACCACCTTCCGATCGAACTGTGAGCCGGTGCGGCGCTCGATCTCCCGAAGCGCCTCCACCGAAGGGCGCGCCCTCCTGTAGACCCGGTCCGAGGTGATGGCGTCGTAGGCGTCCGCCACAGCGAGTATCCGTGCAGGCAAAGGGATCTCCTCTGCCTTGAGCCCATCCGGATAACCCCTCCCGTCCCACCACTCGTGGTGATGACGGATGACGGATCGCTCCAAGGGGAGGAGGCCCAGAGGTTTCACGATCCTCTCCCCAATGATAGGATGCGTGCGGATTATCGCTTCCTCCTCCTGGGTAAGCTCGGTGGGCTTCATCAAGATGGAGTCCCTGATCCCTATTTTGCCTATATCATGGAGATAGCCCGCGAACTTTATGGCGTCGAGTTCCTCCTGACTTATCCCCATGAGCTCGGCGATGCGAACGGCCCACTGTGTGACCCTCTGTGAGTGATCCTTGGTGTAAGGGTCCCTGGCCTCTATGGTCGACACCAGTGAAAGGAGCGTGTCCGTTAGGGTGGTAAAGATGCTCTCATAAAGGGCCTGGTTCTCTATGGCCAGCGCTGCCTTCTGGGCCAAGGCGCTCAACAGGGTCAGATCCTCTTCCAGGAAGCTTCGACCTGAGCCCTTGTCAGCGACATTGAGTACACCGAAGACCTCCCCCCTCATGAGCACGGGGACGGAGATCAGGGAATGGGTTCGATATCGACCCACCAGGGCCAGGTCCCTGAACTCGCTCTGTTCGATGTCCTTTATCAAGAGGGGTACCCCGTCCAAGGCGACCTTGCCTGCGATGCCATCCCCGATTCGCACGATGGTCTGCCTCTGTATATCCTCATCCATCCCGACTGCGGCCTTGATCACCAGACAGTTGGTCTCGTCATCCACCAGCATCAACGAGGCCCTCTTGGCCTCTACTATGTCTGCGGCCATGCGGACTATCCTGTAGAAAAGGGCATCACCTTCCACATGGGATGGTTGCAGCGACTCGCTGATGGCATAGAGCACGGAGAGTTCCTTGACCTTTCGGTTGAGGTCCCGGTTCAAGCGCTCGATCTCCCTCTTGTGCTGCAGCTCCTGGCTGAGGATGGAGTTCTCCAGGAGCAGCCTCCTGTCCTTCAAGGCCCTACGGAGAAACAGCTCGATCTCTTCGATCCGGAATGGCTTCATTATGAAATCAGAAGCCCCTCGCTTCATGGCCTGGATGGCCGTCTCGATGGTGGGAAAACCTGTCAGGACCACCACCGGGACAGCAGGCCATTCCCTCTTCACCTCCTGGAGAAAAGAGAGGCCATCCATGCGAGGCATGTGGACATCCGTCAGGACGACATCCACATCCCTCCCTCGCATGAGGGCCAAGGCCTCATCCCCGTCCGAGGCCTCCGAGACCCTGGTCACCCCCAGGTGGCAGATGATCTGCCGGAGCGTCTGGCGCGTCATGGGGTCGTCGTCGATGAGGAGGACTGACAGGTCACCCAGGGACCTGGGCGGGTCTCCCCCAACCCACGTCCCGGAGTCATGGCGTTCACCATTAGGGCCCGATTTCATGACGCCTCACCCCTTGAATGTCCTGAGGATGAGTCGACGGCGGATCTGGGACGCCACCTGCCGCTCTATCTCGGCCCTGGTGCCCCGGGTCATGCCCAAAAGCCCTTCGCCCCCAGGCTTGACGGGGAGTTTCCTCAGATCGCTGCTCGTCAATCTGCGGTGATACGCGCGCAGCACCGTCTGGATGCGATACTCGGTTATGGGCACGGAGATACCCCCTTTTCGAGCTTCTGCCGAGGCTAGTCATGGTCAGCAACAAGCATGCCACGGGCCCAGGGTTCGCCCACGCGACCTTAGTCCTCGATCTCAATGGCCTTTTCAGGTACTGAAAGCCGACAAAGGAGAGAACAGTTGCCAAGATTATGACTAGATCCAGTGCTTGTCGTCAAGAAGACGACGCTGTCGGGGGGTCATTTCCAGGGTGGGGCGATCCCCAGCTTCTTCATCTTCTCCACCAGCGTCGTCCGCTTGATCCCAAGGAGGTTTGCCGCCCTCTGGCGGACCCACCCGGATCTCTCCAGGGCCTGGAGGACCAAGGAGCGTTCTATGGTGCGCAGCCACTCCGGCAACTGGGCCCCTTCCTCCGGGAGCAATGTCTGGGGGATAGAGGCGCCAATGCCCACAGCCCCCCTGTACGGCTCAGGCAGGTCCGCTCTGCCCGCTATTCCCTCTCCCTTCAGGATCACCATACGTTCCACGAGGTGCTCCAGCTCCCGCACGTTGCCAGGCCAGTGGTAGCGCATCAAGGCATCGAGCGCCTCTGGCGAGAATCCCTCCAGCTCCTTGCCCTTGCTCCGGTTAAAGAGATTCACGAAATGCTCCACGAGCAACGGGATGTCCGAGGGCCTCTCCCTCAAGGGGGGGATCTGAATGGGGATGACATTGAGCCGATAGTAGAGGTCCTCCCTGAATCTCCCTTGAGCGATGGCCTCCTGCAGATTGCGGTGAGTCGCTGCTATGATCCGGACGTTGACCCGAATCGGCCTCGATCCCCCCAAGCGTTCTATCTCTTGCTCCTGCAATACGCGCAAGAGCTTGGCCTGCAACACCGGGCTCATGTCCCCGATCTCGTCCAGAAAGACCGACCCACCGTCGGCCATCTCGAATTTACCGATGCGCGTCCTGATGGCCCCGGTGAAGGCCCCTTGCTCGTGGCCGAAGAGCTCGCTCTCCAGGAGTTCTTGGGGGATGGCGCTGCAGTTTACCACCACCAATGGCCGTTCCCTGCGGGAGCTATTGAAATGAAGGGCCCTTGCAACGAGTTCCTTCCCAGTGCCACTCTCCCCATAGATGAGGATCGTGCTGTCGGTGTCTGCGACCCTTTCCAGCAGCCGAAAGACCTCCTGCATTGGTCCGCTCTGGCCTACCAGATTCTCGAACCGGTACTTTTCCTTGAGCTGCTTACGCAGCTGGACGTTGTCGCAATGCAGTTGGCGGAAGGTCAAGGCCTTGTCCAGGACCAGCCGAATCTCCTCCAGCCTCAGAGGCTTGGTGATGTAGTCGAAGGCACCGAGTCTCATGGCCTGGACCGCGGAATCGATGGAACCGTATCCTGTGCAAACGATGGCCATCGGTGGGAAGGAAAGCTGCCTCAACCTCTCGAGGATATCCAATCCGCCAACCCCTGGCATCTTGAGATCGGTGAGAAGCGCATCGTACTCCTCCCTCTCCAGGCAGGCCAAAGCCTCTCTCCCGTTATCGGCGAGCGTGACCTCCATCCCCTGCCCCCTGAGGAAGTCCCCCAAGAGCTCCAGGACCCGAAGGTCGTCATCCACCACCAATATCTTCGTCGGTTTCACCGGGCCCGTCCCCCTCCGCGGTTAAGAAAGGGCAGCGATCTTTCCGAAGTCACCTACCTCACCTCAGCGCCGGGTGCTATCTGCCCGTCCACCGTCACGAGCCTGAGATCGTCACCTTGCACAGCGGCCAAGAGCATCCCTTGCGAGAGCTGCCCGAATATCCGGGCCGGCTTCAAGTTCACCAGGACCACCACGTACCTACCCACCAACTCCCCCGGGCGGTATCTCTCCCCAACCCCGGCAACC
>CAZOXN010000298.1:0-4350 GCA_964583655.1 uncultured Desulfarculaceae bacterium
CCTTGGCCATGATCAGGGAGAAGACCAAGGGCAATCTGACCCAGGAGGAGCAGGGACAATTGGACGCCTTCCTCACGGAGCTGCGCATGCGGTACGTGAAGGCGGTGGGAGGGTGAGAGAGAATCTCTAGTCCGGGAGCGTGCATCATGAACGACAAGGGTTTCAGGATGGGAGCCACGGTCGCTGTGGCATTGGCAATGGGACTCATGGCGGTCCTTATGAGCCCCTCGGGGGCCATGGCCAGGGAGGAAAAGGGGTTTTGGAGGGAGGCCTCCCCGGTCGCCGCGGTCAAGGCCACCGCTGGTTTTCCCAACATCGCCGATCTGGTCGAAGGGCTGAAGTCCTCGGTGGTCAACATCCAGGTGAGCAAGAAGATCCAGACCAGGGGGCCTTTTCCGTTCTTCAGGGGGCCCCAGGGGGAGCGAGACCCCTTCAGGGACTTCTTCGAGAGGTTCTTCGGGGAACAGGTCCCGAGGGAGTTCGAGCAGAAGGGCCTGGGGTCCGGGGTGATCATCAGCAAGGACGGATACATCTTGACCAATAATCACGTGGTGGAAGAGGCCGATGAGATCCAGGTGAAGCTCTCGGACAAGGAGGAGTACCAGGGCAAGGTCATCGGTCGAGACCAGAACACCGATCTGGCCTTGGTGAAGATAGAGGCGACAAGGGATCTCCCAGCCGCACTCCTTGGGGACTCGGATCGGCTCAGGGTGGGCGACTGGGTCATCGCCATCGGTAACCCCTTTGGTCTCGAACACACGGTCACCGTTGGGATTGTCTCCGCCAAGGGCCGTGTCATAGGATCGGGTCCTTACGACGACTTCATCCAGACCGACGCCTCCATCAACCCAGGCAACAGCGGTGGGCCGCTGTTCAACCTTCAGGGCGAGGTGGTGGGCATCAACACGGCCATCGTGGCCTCTGGCCAGGGGATCGGGTTCGCCATACCCATCAACATGGCCAAAGAGGAACTGACGCAGTTGAGGGAGAGGGGCAAGGTCACGAGGGGGTGGCTCGGCGTGCAGATCCAGCCTTGGGAGCCGGGTCTCGCCCAGAAATTCGGGCTCAAGGAGGAGAAGGGAGTCCTCGTGGGCCGCGTCATGGAGGGAGAGCCGGCCGAGAAGGCAGGCGTGCGGAAGGGGGACGTGATCCTGGAGGTGGAGGGCCACCAGGTCAAGGACACTCGTGACCTCTTGAACACTGTGGCGAGGCTCCAGCCAGGACAAAAGGCCAAGGTGCTGATCCTGAGGGAGGGCAAGGAGAAGACCCTCTTTGTGACCATCGGGGAGAGGCCATCGGAGGTCGAGACCTCTGCCGCCCCGAGCCCGCCCAAGGAAGATCGCTTGGGGCTCTCGGTGCAGGATGTGCCCAAGGAGATGGCGGAGCAACTGGGCCTGGAGAGGCCGGAAGGGGTTTTGATCTCCGCTGTCAAGCCTGGCAGCCCCGGGGCCAAGGCGGGCCTTCAGCGGGGCGACCTCATCCATGAGATGGAACATCAGCCCGTGCGCAATGTGCAGGACTATCAGAGGATCCTGGCCAAGGCTGGCAAGGAGAGCATCTTGATCTGGATACAGAGGGGCAAGGCCCGGCGTTACATAGTGGTGCATCCCAAGGAGTGAGGGCCGCTGATCACAAAGGGCCTCCCGCAGGGGTGTGCGGAACGAGAGGCCCTGGCTCAACGCGAGGGGCGGGGCTTGATCCCGTCCCTCGCACTTTGTCTGCGAGACCCCTTGGCGAAGATGGCTCTGTTGCCTTCAACTTATGTGCCTTGTCTGATGCCGCCCTCAGCCCGGTCCTGCCTTTCACACCGAGAAGACAGGGAGCCATGGCGGAGTCCCTTCAACTGCTCTGCCCTGCCAAGGTGAACTTGCACCTCCGGGTCTTGGGGCGAAGGCCCGATGGTTACCATGAGATCATCACCCTCATGCAGCCCATTGGCCTCTTTGACGAGATCTCTCTGACCCTGAGAGGGAGGGGGATCAGCCTCGTGTGCGACTCGCCTGGCGTCCCTACCGGGGAGGAGAACCTGGTGTTCAGGGCGGCCCGTCTCTTCCAGGAGGGGACCAAGGATGCCTTCGGCCTGGAGATCCTTCTGCGCAAGCGGATCCCTTTGGCCGCCGGCCTGGGCGGGGGGAGCAGCGATGCGGCTGGGGTCCTGCGCGGGCTCAACCGATTGCGGGGCGCAGGGGTCCCTGAGGGGGTCATGGCACAGTGGGCGGTCAGCCTCGGGGCTGATGTGCCGTTCTTTCTGATGGGAGGCCCGGCATTGGGCACGGGGATCGGCGAGAGGCTGGAGCGGGTCAAGATCCTGCCGCAGCTTTGGTATCTGCTCCTGTCACCTGGGTGGCCTGTGTCCACCAAATGGGCGTACGAGAACCTGGGTCCGGGATTGACAAGGCAGCGAGAAGGGATTAAGATTCCGCATCTTATTGCGGAAGCGGAAGAGGTCATCCAACTCCTTCACAACGATCTGGAGTCCGTGACCGCGCGGCAGCACGGGTGGATACCCAGGGCCAAGGTGCGACTCAGGGAATTGGGGGCCGCCGGTGTGCTCATGTCAGGCAGCGGGCCCACGGTCTTCGGACTCTTCCTGGACGAGGCAGCTGCACGAGAGGCCATGGGCAGGCTCGTCCTGGAGGATGGGGAGTCAGTCTGGTTGGCACATGGGCTGTCCTGAGCCCTTTGCCCCGGGTCGTCCATGGGGGTGACCATAGGCCAGGTCTTTCCGTGGGCGAAAAGCGACTCGATGCTCACGGCAATGCGGCACCAGACGGCCGCTTTGCCGTCAAGAGGTCGCGCTCGATCCGGGCCAGGGGCTGGCCCTTTGTGGCCATGCCCGATCACAGGGCCAAGGAGGGCAGTTACCCGGACCTGGTCCGTCCCGTCGGGAAGGGGTGCGGGAGGAGGCCTAGCGTTCGATGCCCGTGCCCGAGAAGCGGGGGATGGGACCTGAGATTCGACGAGTCCTGATCCATGATGCCCCTTACTCTTGCCAAGAGGGGGGTATTGTTGTGTACGGCCATATGGAGGGGAGGGCATGCCGGAGACACTCAAGATGTTCGCCGGGAACTCCAATGTGGATCTGGCCAAGGAGATCTGCCTTGACTTGGGCATCCCGCTGAGCCGGGCCAATGTCCGGACCTTCAGCGATGGAGAGGTCTTTGTGGAGATAGAGGAGAACGTCCGAGGAACGGATGTCTTCGTCCTCCAGTCCACCTGCCCACCCGTGAACCAGAACATCATGGAGCTCCTCATCATGATCGACGCCCTCAAGAGGGCCTCCAGCAGGAGGATCACCGCGGTGATCCCCTATTATGGTTACGGCCGTCAGGACAGAAAGGTCGCCCCCCGGGTCCCCATCTCGGCCAAACTCGTGGCGGACATCATCACAGCGGCTGGGGCGAATCGGGTCCTCTCCATGGACCTTCACGCCGGGCAGATCCAAGGCTTCTTCAACATCCCCTTCGACCACCTCTTCGCCGCCCCCGTGCTCTTGGATTACATCCGCAGGAACTACCAGGATGATCTGGTCATCGTCTCCCCGGACGCAGGGGGCGTGGAGAGGGCTAGGGCCTTCGCCAAGAGGCTCCAAGTGACGCTGGCCATCATAGACAAAAGGAGAGAGGGGATCAACGAGGCCAAGGCCATGAACGTCATAGGGGATATCCGCGGGAAGAACGCCCTGATCCTGGACGACATGATCGATACCGCTGGCACACTGACCCAGGCCGTGGAGGCCCTGCGGGAGCATGGGGCCAAAGAGGTCTTTGCCGCTTGCACTCACCCTGTGCTCTCTGGTCCCGCGGTGGAGAGGATAGAGCAGTCGGACCTCCGTGAGGTGGTGGTCACCAACACCATACCTTTGAGGGACAAGGCCAAGACATGCTCCAAGATCAGGGTGCTCTCTGTGGCAGGGCTTTTGGCCGAGGCAATAAAGAGGATCCATGAGGAGAAATCGGTCAGCTCTTTGTTCGTGTGAGGGGTTGGCTGGTCGATCTCCTACGCGATGATGCCTCTTGCGAGGCTAGAGAGGAACCGGAAATGGCACGTGTTGAACTCCAAGCGACCATAAGGAGAGAATTGGGCAAGGGCCCTTCAAGGAGATTCAGGCGCCAGGGCCTGATCCCTGCCGTGGTCTACGGCCCGCACATGGAGAGCACCCCCATCGCTGTGGACCCAATGGATGTGAGGAGGATCCTCTCATCCGGTGAGAACGTCATCGTGGAGCTGAAGATCCGGGACGGGCAGGATGTCCAAAACCGTCTGGTGATGGTGAAGGACTACTCGGTTCATCCCATAAAGGGTAGGCTCTGGCACGCGGACCTGTACGAGATCTCCTTGGAGGAGGCC
>CAZOXN010000299.1:0-4343 GCA_964583655.1 uncultured Desulfarculaceae bacterium
CCATAGGGGGGGGGATCATCATCGGCATCTCGGAGAACCTGGCAGGTATCTACCTCCCCAGGGGTTTCAAGGACGTGTTCGCCCATGTGGTGCTCATTGTGGTCCTGCTGGTGAAGCCCACCGGCATCTTCGGCATGCCAGAGCACAAGAGGGTCTGACAGTGAAGTTCTCCAAGAGTTACTTCGACGACATCCGTTACTTCGACGAGGCCTACAAGCGCGTCCTGCTCGGGATCTTCATTGTGGTGCTCTTCCTGGTCCCGCAGGAGCTGAGCTCCTATCTCATCTTCACCCTCAACCTGATAGGAGTCTATACGATCATGACCGTGGGCCTGAACATCCTGCTCGGCTACACGGGACAGATCTCACTCGGGCACGCAGCCTTCATGGCCATCGGGGCTTACACCTCAACCGTCCTGACGGCAAAGGCCGGGGTGCCTTTCTTGTTGGCCCTGCCGGCCTCGGGGTTCATGACCGCGGCCATCGGTTGTATAGTGGGTATTCCCGCATTGAGGCTCAAGGGCCTCTATCTTGCCTTGGCAACCATGAGCTTCGCCTTCATCATCAACGTAATCATAGTCGAGTGGCCACAGCTCACCCACGGCTCGGATGGGATCTCTGTGCCTTCCCCTTCCATAGGGCCTCTTCTACTGAAGACGGATCTTGACAAGTTCTATCTCATATACTCGGTGCTCATCATCATGATGGTATTCGCCAAGAACATACTGCGCACCCGCATCGGAAGGGCGTTTGTGGCCATACGGGACAGCGACATCGCTGCGGAGACCATGGGCATAAACCTGGCGAAGTACAAGATCATCGCCTTCGGGGTGAGCGCCTTCTACGGAGGGGTCTCGGGGAGCCTCTTCGCCCACCTGATGGGTTTCATCGGGCCGGACAACTTCACCCTCCTGGACTCTGTGGCATACCTCATCATGGTCATCGTAGGAGGGACGGCCTCTATCCTAGGATCCGTCATGGGGGCCGCCTTCATGACCATCCTCCCAGAGATGATCCGGGTCTCCAAAGACCATCTCCCGGCATTCCTCTCGGAGCAGAAGGGGCTCGAGGCCATAGTCTACGGAGCCATCCTAATCCTGTTCATCATGTTCGAGCCCACGGGCCTCTACGGCAGATGGCTCCGGATAAAGGCATATTGGAGGGCATTTCCCCTGGGGAAGAAGATAAAGCGGAGGAAACTCATCGTCTCAGGCGCGAGAAGGGTGTGACATGGCGCTTCTTGAGGTGGAGGATCTGGCAATTCACTTCGGAGGGGTCTTGGCCCTGGATGGGGTGGATTTCTCTGTGGAAAAAGGGGAGATCCTGGGGATCATCGGGCCCAACGGGGCCGGCAAGACGACTATCTTCAACTGTATCAATCGCCTCTACGACCCCCACAGGGGGAAGATGCGGTTCAAGGACAGGGACCTGCTGCGGCTGAGTGCCCACCAGATAGCGCCCTTGGGGATCGCCAGGACCTTCCAGAACGTGGAGCTCTTTCCTTACATGACCGCCCTGGAGAATCTGCTCCTAGCGCGTCACTGTCATATGCGGACCGGCCTTTTTTCTGCGGCCTTCTTCCTTCCCAAGGTGAAGAGGGAGGAGATAGAGTCCCGGAGAAAGGTCGAGGAGATCATGGAGCTACTCGAGCTGGAGCCAGCCAGGAAACAACTGGTGGCCAACCTCCCCTTCGGGATCCAGAAGCTCGTGGAGATCGGCAGGGCCTTGGCCACAGAGCCGGAATTGATGCTCCTGGACGAGCCGGCTGCCGGCATGAACGTGGAGGAGCGCGAGGACCTGGCGCTTTACATCAAGGAGATGCGCGAACAGCTCGGGCTCACCTTGGTCCTAGTGGAACATGACCTCAGGCTCGTCATGGACATCTGCGATCGGGTGATAGTCCTCAACTTCGGAAGGAAGATCGCCGAGGGCTCCCCAGTCGAGGTCCAGAAGAACCCAGCGGTCATAGAGGCTTACGTCGGAGAACAATAGTCCATGGGGACCATTCTGAACATCAGGAATATCGAGACCTACTACGGCAACGTGATGGCCGTCAAGGGCATATCCATCAGGGTGGACGAAGGCCAGATAGTGAGCATTCTGGGCGGAAACGGGGCCGGCAAGACCACCATATTGAGGACGATCTCAGGGGTGATCCTGGACCAGCCCGAGAAGGGGATCATCGAGTTCATGGGCAGGCAGATCCAGAAGACAGACCCCGAGAAGATCGTGAGGATGGGGATCTCCCATGTGCCCGAAGGGCGGGAGATATTCCCGGAACTGACGACCATGGAGAACCTGAGGCTGGGCTCATACAACAGGCGCGATCACGAGGGTATCAGGCAGGACCTGGAGCGCGTCTACGCCTATTTCCCGGTTCTCAAGGAGCGACGAAATCAGGACGCCCAGACCCTCTCGGGCGGGGAGCAACAGATGCTCGCCATAGGCAGGGCTCTGATGGCCAGGCCCAAGCTCATGCTCATGGACGAGCCCTCCATGGGCCTCTCTCCCATACTGGTCAAGGAGATCTACAACATCATAAAGGGGATCAACTCAGAAGGGACCACGATCCTGCTGGTGGAACAGAACGCCAGGATGGCCCTCTCTGTGGCCCACTACGCCTATGTCCTGGAGAACGGCCGCATCGTCCTCTTCGACGAGGCCGAGAAGCTCATGAAGAACGAAGACGTCATGGAGTTCTACCTTGGGACAAGGGAATACTCCAAGGTGAAGTCTTACAAGAGGAAGAAGAAGTGGTCTTGAGGGCAAAGATGACGAATCCGTTGGTCCTCGAGGCCGGGTGGCTTCCACGGACGGAGCGAATCCTGGTCGCCGGATTGCACCTTGTTCGGTCTGCGGGGCATCGTTCCGGGAAAGGCCGGCCACCGTAACCCTTCGATCGTGCACAGCCCGGCGGTCTATCTCCTTGTAACACATGGGAGACTGCTGGGAAGACTCCCCGAACGGAAGGAGGTGTTGGGTCGCAAACGCGGGTGAAGGATGTGATCTCAGGCATTGAAGTCTCTTCGTGAAAGGAGGGCGACCATGAGAAACCTAAGTGTGAGGGGTGTCCTGGCATCATTGTGTGGCGCCTTCATCCTCGCCATGCCCTTGGGTATGGGCTGGGCCCAGGAGGAAGGGGTCACGGATACGACCGTCAAGATCGGATCCATAAACGACACCACCGGTGGCCTGGCGGCATACGGCAACACGAGGGTTGAGGCACACAAGGCCCTGATCAATCACATCAACGATCAGGGGGGGATCAACGGCAGGAAGGTGATCTACATCAACGAGAGCGACAACTACGAGCCCACCAAGACGGTGCTCGCCTTCAAGAAGCTGATGGAGGTGGACAAGATCTTCTGCATGGCCAGCGTCCTCGGGGTGACCAATACCATGGCCATCGCCCCTGAGGTCCAAAGCAGGAAGGTCCCATACCTGATGATCGGCGGGAACTCCTCCAAGCTCTTCTTCCCTGCCAAGCGTTACATCTTCGGGATCTGGCCCACATACGAGCATTTCCAGCAGATCATCCTCGATTTCATCGCAGACGAGCTAAAGATGCCCAACGCCAAGATCGCCCACATCCATCAGGACACCGAATCCGGCAGGGACAGCGTCAGGGGGATGGATGCCTACCTGCCCAAGTATCCTGGGATGAAGCTCGTGGCCAGGGAGGCGTTCAAGTACGGCACATTGGACTTCAGCGCCACCGTGTTCAAGGCCAAGGAGGCAAACCCTGACGTAGTGGTCATGAGCACCATCCTCACCCAATCGGCTGCCATCACCAAGGAGATGGAGAAGATCGGTTGGAAGCCCACTGTGATAATGGACGCTGCCAACCCTGACCCGAAGCTTCCCGCTCTGGGCGGCACCTCGGTGGAAGGGGTTTATGTCCAAGCCAACTTCCCCATGATGGATCACGATGTCCCGGGCGTCTTGCTCATGAAGGAAGTCATCAAGAAGTATTTCCCGGACACCAAGATCAATCCCTCGCCTTATGGGCTGAGCGGGTTCATCGAAATGCAGCTGGCCTTGGAGGGGATCAAGAGGGCCGGGAGGAACCTCACGCGAGAGGGCCTCATCGAGGCCATGCACAACGCATTCAAGGATGTGGACATCGGGAGCGTGCCGCCTGTGACCTATGGACCTGAGAAGCACTGGGGGTCGAATCAGAGTTACTTCCTCCAGGTCAAGAACGGCAAGCTGCTCAAGGCCACAGGGTGGAGGGCGCCGAAGTATCCGATGGAGAAGTGAAAAGGACAACGGTCGTGAGCCTTCGCCTGATACTGAAGCGCTTGTTGAGCTGACCGCTATGCAGGGTCATCGGCTGCTCGGGGC
>CAZOXN010000300.1:0-4343 GCA_964583655.1 uncultured Desulfarculaceae bacterium
GGGGGCCCCGAAGGTGATGGACCTCCCCCAGATGGTCAAGCCCCTCAATCCCCTATATCTGGCGCGCCGCCCTCCTGGAACGGGTCTGCTCCGACTGGGCCGCAGGCTCTCGAGCCCCGGATTCCTCCTGAGGAGGCCAGCTGGAGTGCAGGAGGCAGAGGGGTTCGACGGGCGCTTTGACCGGCTGTGGCGCCTTGTGAACGAGGGGTACCGCATGATAATGATCAGAGACTCCGATTACCTCCGCTGGAGGTTCATGAGTCCCGCCGGCGGGCCAGGGGAAGGATTGGGGCTCCATCCATATCGGCTGCACGTTAGGGAAGGCGAGGGGGGACTGCTGGGCTATGCGATGGTCAGGGTCCGAGAGGAAGGGGGTTGGAGGATAGGCTATCTGGTGGACATGTTGGCGCGGTCGGACGACACATCCACCCTTCGGTTCCTCGCCAAGGCGGCGCTGTCCGACTGTCGGAGGGACAAAGCGGATGCGGTCCGTTGCTGGATGCCGGCCTCGTACCGTGCACGGGCCGTATTGAGAGACCTTGGCTTCCTGCCCCGGCCTCTGACCGTGGGGTGGAGGGCCCGTCTGGTGACCCCTGAAGGGAGGCCCGATGCCCCGATAGACGCCACAGGATGGTACCTCACCTTGGGGGATGGTGACGGCATCTGAGGAGGACGAGACGGAGGGGATAGTGGGCTCTCCTTTGGATCTGCCCCGGCTCATACGCGAGCGAGTGACCCGCTCCAGCTTCTTGAGGCTGAGCAGCTGGTGGCGACTGTATCTGACGCGATTCCAATTCCCGAGTTTGATCGACCTTCCCGGCGGCGAGAGGGTCTTGATACTCAGCCCCCACCCCGACGACGACGCCATGGCCTTGGGGGGGACCCTCGTCAAGCACCACCAGGCCGGTTGCTCCCTGACCACCCTCGTACTCACCGATGGGGCGGCAGGCGGCCCCGGGGGCGATCCCCTGGAGGCGAGAAGGACGCGAAGGGCCGAGACCGAGGCCGCTGCCCTTCACCTGGGGGTCGAACGGCTCATATTCTGGGACGAGCCGGACGGGGCCCTGGCTGCAAACGACGAAAACGCCGCCAGACTTCGAGAGGCTTTGCAGGAGATGCAGCCAGACCTCGTGTATCTCCCCTCCTTCCTCGAGTTTCACCCGGACCATAGGACGGTCACCCCATTGCTGGAGATGGCCTTGCAAGGGTCTTCCCTGAGGTTCATGTGTGCGATCTACGAGGCGAGCACACCTATCCCTGCCAACGTCCTTGTGGACATAAGCGGCCAGATGGAGGCCAAGCTCCTGGCCGTGCGGGAGCACCAATCCCAGATGAGTTACATGGATTACCCGGGAATCCTGACCGGCTTCGCCCGCTGGCGCTCCGGTCCTCTTTCATCGAGGGTGCAGTATGCCGAGGCATTCTACCTGACCGATGTCCTGGATTACATCGCCCTTTGGAGAGAGGCGAGGAGAAGGTAGGCCGTGCACGTCTTGATGGTGGCAGAACGACTGGCCCCGGCCATAGGGGGGGTGGAGCGACACGTGGCAGGACTCACGATGGAACTCGTGAAGAGGGGGCACAAGGTGACCCTGGTGGCACCGGCACACGCCTGCGGTCTGCCCGAGGAGGAGGAGGTCGACGGTGCGCACCTTCTGCGGCTCCCCCGGACCGGCCGGCGCGGGCCGGATTATCTCCAGGCCTGGTCATGGTGGCTGGGGCATCGTGGGTTGCTCAAAGAGGCGGATGTGATTCATTTCCACGATGTGTACGCCCTCTTTCACTGGTTCGGCCCGGCCCGGCTCCTGTGCTTGGACAGGCCGTTCTACGTTACATTCCACGGTTACGAGATGCTCCACCCCGTCCCCCTCCGGGCCAGGCTCTACAGGAAGCTGGCCTCGCTGTCGGTCCGTGGGAGCATCTGTGTGGGGCATTACCTGATCAGGTGGTTCCGCCTGCGCCCCGAGGCCGTCACCTACGGCGCGGTAACCCTCCCGGACGAAGGACCCCCGGCGGCCGAGAGACCCGCGGCGGTCTGCCTGGGAAGGCTCGCCAGGGACATGAGCCCGGAGATCTACCTGCAGGGGCTGGGCGCGTTGAAGCGGGATCACCATCTCGTCCTACCGCTGAAGGTGTGCGGCGACGGACCCCTGAGGGCCGAGATGGAGCAGATGGCCAAGACAGAGGGCATAGAGGCCGAGTTCCTGGGATGGGTCCCTGACCCTGTTCCCCACCTCCGGGGGGCGACCATAGCCTTTGCCTCGAGTTATCTGGCCATGCTCGAGGCCATGGCCCGGCGCATACCGGTCTTCGCGGTGTCCGGAAACCCGGTCAAGTCCGACTACCTCCGTATGGTCCCAGGGGCGGAGGGGATGTTCAAGGTGGCCTCCGGCCCTGAGGAGCTGGCCGAGCAATTGGCCGATCTGCTCTCGGGCCGTGACGATCCCGAAGCAAGACTGGAGAGGGCATATTGGTTCGCGGCAGAGCACAGTTGGGATCGGCTGACCCAGACCTACATCCGGTTGTGGGGCGACAGGTGAAGATCGCCGTGGTGGTCACCGTGCTCAACGAGGCTTCCACCATAGGGGCCCTCATGGAGGCCCTGAGGTCACAGCTGCTCGCCCCGGCGGAGGTCATCTTGGTGGACGGTGGCTCAACGGACGGAAGCCTGGAGGCCGCCCGCGCCGCCGGGGAGGGACTTTCCGGGCTAAAGCTCCTGGAGGCCCCAGGGTCCAACATCTCCCAAGGGCGCAACCACGGGATCAGGATCTCGGACAGTCCCTTGGTCGCGGTGACGGATGCGGGGTGCATCCCGGCCCGGGACTGGCTGCAGAGGCTTGCGGCAGTGTTCGATGAGGATCCTCAGGTCGGAGTTGTGAGCGGCTCTGTGGTCCCTCGGCCCTCGAATCACCTGGAGGAGTGCATAGGCCGCTGCTCCCTGGCGTTCAAGATGAAGGTCGGGGATGCGGCCTTCCTGCCGACGGCCCGTTCCATGGCGTTCCGACGCAGCGTCTGGGAGATGTCGGGGGGGTTCCCGGAGCAATTGGACTTCGGTGAGGACGCGGCGTTTCTGGTCAAGGCGCTTCGCTCCGGGGTGACGGTGCGATTCGAGCCCCTGGCTGTGGTGAGCTGGCGCCCTCGATCCAGTTACAGGGAGGTGGTCGTGCAGTTTTACCACTATGCCGATGGGCTCGCCACAGGAGGCCTGAGCCGCAGGTTTCACTGCCGGACCGTGGTGCAGTCCGTGGCAGGGATCTTCCTGTCTTGCCTTGGCCTGTGCTCGGGTCACTGGCTCCCCTTTGCCCTCCTCGGATCATTGGCGGGCCATTATTTGGGCCTCAAGGCCAGGCAGGGGTGCTTCGACATCCCGTCGTGGAAGACCTATGTGCGGGTCCCCATGGTCCTCTTGGCCATTCACGTGGGGACCATGGCCGGTGTCCTGCACGGCAACTGGAGGCGGCTCTCGAGGAAAGTGGGATCATGAGGGTCCTGCTGGTCAACAAGTATCATCATTTGAGATCCGGCACCGAGAGGTATCTCTTCAATCTCAAGAGACTCCTGGAGTCCAGGGGGCACCGCGTGGAGGTCTTCGCCATGGACCACCCCCTGAACGAGCCTGCGACCTATTCCCGCTGGTTCGTGCCATACATGGATTTCCACGCCATCAGGCCCAGGGGGTTGGTGGAGGCGGCAAGGAGGGTGATATGGGATCCTGTGGCCGCAAGGAACATCGCCAGTGTGCTCGATGAGTTCAGACCTGACATCGTCCACATCCTCAACATCTATCACCACATCTCCCCCTCGATCCTCCTCTCCGTCTGGCGGCGCGGGATCCGTGTGGTCCAGACCCTCAACGACTACAAGCTCATCTGTCCCAACTATCTGCTTTATACCCGAGGCGCCCCTTGCACCCGCTGCCGCGGTGGGGGGTATCTGCAGGCCTTCTGGCACCGCTGTCTCCACGGATCGCCCTCATGGAGCCTGATGGCGGCACTGGAGATGACCTTGCACAAGGCCTGGCGAGTCTACGAGCGCCACGTGGCGATGTTCATAGCCCCGAGTCTCTTCGTGAAAGAGATGGTGGAGTCCTTCGGCCTCCCACCGGGTCACTCCACGCACATCCCCTATTTCCTGTTTCCTCAGGAATACGAGGTCACCCGGGGGGACGAGGGCTACATCGCTTACATAGGGAGGCTCTCCCGCGAGAAGGGCCTCGGGACCTTGTTGCGGGCCATGCGGCACGTGCCCGAGGTCCCACTGAGGATCGTCGGGGAGGGGGTCATGCGACCATTCTTGGCGAAATCCGTGGAGGAGTCGGGGCTTCGCAATGTGTCCTTCATGGG
>CAZOXN010000301.1:0-4343 GCA_964583655.1 uncultured Desulfarculaceae bacterium
CCGCGCCACGGCCACCTGGTGCCGCGCGGCGATGAGGTCGGCCTGGCCCTTCTGCTCCGCGATCAGCTTCGCCTCGAGGGCCTGCTTCAACGCGGCCTCCGGGTTGGCGTCCTTGATCGCCACCGAGACCACGTCCACCCCTGCCGTGATGATCTCTCCATCCTTCCACCTCATGTCTGGCGATGTCCACCGCGACTCGGTCCATCTCCAGAACTCGGCCATTGCGTGGCACCTCCGTCCCTGGTGCGAGGGCGGCTCGCACTAGGGGCACTCGAAAAATGTTCCCTTCGGATCTTCATGCACCATCACAGAGGCGAACTGCTCCCCACTTCCACTCGCCCCTCCACCGCGTCGGCTGCGATGATAGCCGCACCGATGGCACCGACGAACTCAGGTCCTGCGGGCACCTTGACCTCGGCACCGAGTCCGCGGCTCAAGGCCTGCACGAACCCTACGTTCTTGGCCAGACCCCCCACGAGGAGGAGCTCCGGCTCCAGGCCCACCCTCCTCACTATGGAGACGATTCGATCCGCGATGGCATCGTGGATGGCCCGCGCCATGTCCTGTTTGGGGGTCTTGGCGTGGACCAGAGAGACCAGTTCGCTCTCGGCGAAGACAGCGCACTGGGCGTTCATGGGGACGGCCTGGGAGGAACGCAAAGACAAAGGACCCATCTCGTCCAACTCCACCTCCAGGGCACGCGCCATGGCCTCCACGAATGCACCGGTCCCAGCGGCGCACTTGTCATTGACCGCGAAGTCCAGCACCCTGCCCTTGGCATCGACACGGATTGCCCTCGCCTCCTCTGCCCCCACATCCACCACCGTGCGGACCCCCGGAGACAGAAAGACCGCCCCCCTGGCATCCGCGCTCACCTCGGTGACAGTCCCTTGCCGTTGCCCGGCTTGCAGCTTGCCCGAGCCCGTGGCGACGACCCTCAGCACCTCTTCCCTGGAGATCCCGGCCAGGCGCAGCGCCTCCTCATAGGCCAGCTCCACAGCCCCCTTTGTGTCCACGCCAGCCAGGGCGAGGCCCTTCCCCAGGACCTCCTTGCCCCTCATCACCACGGCCTTGACGGTCTTTGCCCCGCAGTCCACACCAGCGGTGATCATGGGGCCGCCCCCCCTTCACACCTCCGCAAGCACCAAGAAGGAGAGATCTCAGGGGCAGGTCCCGCTGCCATTTTGCGGGCATAGGCCCCAAGAGTCATCCAAGTCAGTCCAGGTCCAGATCTTTCTTGCACTTGTTGCACCTCGCGGCACCCCGAAAAAGCTTGTTGCCGCATTGGGGACATATGTATCTGGCCTCTTCGTCCTGAATCCACCTCTCGGTGCCGACCTCTCTCCAGTGAGGGATCGCCCTCAGAATCACCTTCTTCCCGACGGCCATGGGGAAGTCATCGATGTACTTGCAAGGGAAATCGTCGCACTGGTGACAACCCTCGTAACCTTTGGCCATCGTGCACGCCCTGATCTCACATTGCCGGCAATGCATGAACAGGTCCTCGGAAAGACACCCCCGGCACCTGATATCTTCCACCGTGAGGCCTTCGGTGTTGGGGAGGATCCCCTTGCCAGGGATCTTCCCCTGGTAGAGCCCCACCAACCTCTCCTTGAGTTTCTGGTTGCCGTCGCGGTGTGCGATGTATATCGCGCAAACACCGCAGTATAGGCCACAAGGTGCCACAAAATCCGGATTTATCTCTGCCATCACCCCTCCATCCTCATGGCCAAGGCCCACGGAGCGCCTTGCCGGAAAGGGATCCGGCAAACCCCTCAGCATCCCTTCCAGACAGGCTCCCTCTTTTCAAGGAAGGCCTGCAGACCTTCCCTGGCGTCCTCGGTGGCCATCAGTTCGCGAAGGTAGATCTCCTCGATACGTCCCAGCCCCTCGCCCACCCGGGTGTCCCAACCCTCTGTCACTGCCTTCCGGGCCATCCTCAGGACCACCCCGCTCAGCTTGGAGAAACGGGCGGCCCAGGCCTTGGCTTCTGCCTCCAGTTGCTCCGCAGGGACCACCTTGTTGACGAGACCCATGTCCATGGCCTCCTGGGCCGTGACCGCCTCTCCAGACAAGACCAGCTCCATGGCCTTCTTTCGTCCCATCATCCTCGGAAAGGCCAAGGCCGCTATGGGGGGGAAGACCCCGACCTGTATCTCTGGCTGTCCGAATCGCGCCTTCTCAGAAGCGATAACCATGTCGCAGTACGTGGCCAGCTCGCACCCGCCCCCCAAGGCCGGGCCCTGCACCACTGC
Organism: uncultured Desulfarculaceae bacterium; assembly: GCA_964583655.1. Lineage (GTDB taxonomy): Bacteria > Desulfobacterota > Desulfocorpusculales > Desulfocorpusculum > Desulfocorpusculum > CAZOXN01. The sequence continues at coordinate 2,256 of CAZOXN010000301.1, forward strand.
CAAGCTGGGCACCCCCAGGGAGTCCATTCGGCGAAAGATCCCATGGAAGACCTGGATCATGTACTCCGCCTTGTCCCCGAGATGGTCGGCCACCTCCACCCCCACGGAGAAGGCCTTGCCCTCAGCCTGGATGACCAGGAGGTTAGGGGGTGAACTCCCGAGACCTTCAAAGGCCTGGTTGAGTTCCTCCATCATCCGGATGTTCATCCAGTTGAGGGGCGGCCTATTGAGGGTTATCCAGGCCACACGCTCCTTGACCTCCACGCCTATGAACTGAAAACCTGCGGACACTGAGCTACCTCCTCTCCGAGAGGCGTTGACTCATGGCGCGCACAGCTCCCTCGGGAGCTGTACCGAAGAGCGGCTTCTCCTTGTCACTTCTTGGGCTTCGCCAAGACCGCGTCCATGAGCTCGTCATCGAAGGTCTTGCCCTGGGCCAAGAGCTGCCGGTACTTTATGAAGTCGATGGTCCTTTGCCCTGTCAGGTGCTGGGTGTTGAAGGCATTGAACCCGATGAACGCCTCTCCGTTCATGTTGGCACCCAGCCAGTATATCTGGCTGCTCTTCAGGAGATCCCAGAAGAACCTCTTCTTCACTCGGACGCTCTCTATGGTGTTCATGAGGCAAAGGAAGGTCGTGTTGACCAGGGTCCAGATCATCCTTTCGATATACCCGTCCAGGAGGCTCCAGTCGGTCTTCAGGCCCTTTAGATCCTCCATGGCCTTCTTGGCCGCCTCGCCCTTGTGAAACTCACCGTAGACGATCTCACCGTCCTCCACGTACTTGTCCGTGATGACCCTGGGGTCCCTCACCCACTGGCCCTTGTCGTCCTTCTTGATGGGTATGGCCTTGAGGATGAGGCCCAGCCTCTCCATCTTGTATGCGCTCCACATCTCGTTGGCTGCGGACTGCCACATGGCCTGCTCCATGCTGAGGTTCCAAGGGAGGAAATCCGTGGAACCCCCCGTGGGGGTGGAGCCGTGGCGAGTTCCCACTTGACCGAAGCCCGCGGTGTCAGCGGCCACGGTGAAGTCGCAGGCCTGACCGATCTCCTGCCCCCCACCGATCCTCATCCCATTGCATCGGCAGATCACTGGTTTTCGCGCCTTGAGGATGCTGTCCACCATACCGGAGAAGAGGTCCATGTACTGCGTATACTCCAGCGGCCTCCTGCTGTAATACTCCGCATATTCCTTGGTGTTGCCGCCCGTACAGAACGCCCGATCCCCCGCAGCCGTGAAGATGATCGCCACCACGTCCCTCTCCATGGAGGCCCGATGCATGCCGGCGATGACCCCCTTGACCATCTCGGTGGTATAAGAGTTGTATTGTTCAGGATTGTTCAGAGTGATCCAAGCGGTGTAAAGACCCTCCACGGTCTTACCGGTGTCCGGGTTGATCAACGGCCTTCTCTCGTACATGGTGCAAGGTGGCTCTTTGCCGAAGTGTTCCGTGCCGAAGATCTGGTGATCCTTGATCTCGTTATCCCTTATCAACCAATCCAGCGCCATGGCATCCTCCCCTTTCTCGCCCTGTGGACCGAAGTCATCTCGACATTGTTCCCCTAGATCCTTCACCGATGGAGCATCTCACCTTCTCTTCGTCATCACCCCCCCTCTCCCACCCCCTCACCCGTGGAGGGCGGCGGCCCCGGCACCAAGAAGGCCTCTTGGGCCCAGTGGTTACAAGCTTCGACCTTGTCGATCATCTCGTCCAGATGACGCAGTTCGCTCTGGAATCGATCGTAGTCCTTCTCCAGGACCAGGAATCGGTTGGCAGGGGTCCTTCCCTTGAAGTCACTCATCCTCTTCTCCAGACTGCGCAGGGTCCTCTGGAGCAAGCCCTTCTTCTCTTTGAGGCAATCCAGTGCCTTCTCCTTGTCAAGGGCGAAGATGAAGAAGTACCCCAGGTTCGAGAGGTCATAGGTGATGTTCTTGTCCAGGAGGGATCTCTCCACCAGCCTGGCGAGGCGCTCCCTCCCCCGCTGCGTGAGGCGGTACACTCGCCTCTCCGGCATCAGCCCTTCCCTCTCCCTGCGGGAGACCACCATCCCCTCTTGATCCAGGGCGGCGAGGGTCTTGTAGATCA
>CAZOXN010000302.1:0-4339 GCA_964583655.1 uncultured Desulfarculaceae bacterium
GACCGACGTCGAACGGGCCAGGAAGCGCCTCACCAAGCTGAAGGTCCGCGTGGCGCGCGAGGGACTGACCGTCTCGCACAGGTCCGGGTACGTGCTCCCGGATCCCAAGGCGGCCGACGCGAACACGCGCAAGATGCAGGCCTCGGAGGCGCAGTAGAACAGCGGGAGCTCTGCCTGAGGCTTGGGTCCCATGAGGAAGACCCTGTCCTCTATCCCCAATGCCGAGACCTCCACGCGTATGGCCCTATCCATCCCCTGGTCCAAGGCCTGCCCGTTGTCTCCTCCAATGACCATCAACCCGGCCGCGCCGGATCCATCGGCCATTCGGCCCTTGAGGATCGCCATGGTCCTCAACAAGGTGTCCAGCCCCTTGATGGGCTCCAGACGGCCGACGAACAGGAGCCATGGACGCTCCTCCAAGCCGAGGCGCGCCCTGGAGGCAACCCTGTCCCTGGGGCAGAACAGGGAGAGATCCACCCCACAAGGTATGACCCTCACCCGATGGGGAGGGGCGTCATAGTTCCAGACGAGCTCTGCCCGTTCCTGGGGGTGAGATGCCACCAAGGCATCGGCCCTTCTGGCTATCTCCCCTTCCCAGAGGAGCCTCACCGAGCGTTCCCGCTCGTCCTGCCCCCTGGCCACCCGGTTCTTGATGAACCCTAGGGTATGGTACATGTGCACCAGAGGCACCCCCCAGTGCCTGCGCAGCTCCAGGGCCGCGGCCCCCGAAATCCAGTAGTGGCTGTGGATGAGGTCGTACCTCCCCGATCCGCACTGCATGACCCCTGCCACGAACTCCTTCAGGTGATCCATCAGGAGGTACTTGTCGTAAGGGGCCTCGGGACCTGCTGGGACATGGAACACCTTGACCCCTGGCGCCAAAGAGACCACCCTTGGAATCTCGGGGTTCTGCGAACGGGTGAAGACATCGACCTCGATCCCCCTGCGCGAGAGCTCCCTGCATGTCTCCCGGACGTAGACGTTCATCCCCCCCGTCTCTTTCCCCCCGAGGGCAGCCAAAGGACACGTATGGGCACTGATCACCGCCACCCTCATCGACCTTCTCCATCCGAGCGGGGGGTGAGCCTGAGGCAATACAGGTCCCGGTCCCGGCCTCCGAGGTCGTACTTGTACCGTTCGCGACCACGCAGGAAATCGTAGGACTTGAGCCCCTCATCCATGGCCCTCTGAATCGTGTGCGCCACCAAGACTATGCCAGGGCTGAAGTCCCTGTACCTGGGATCGTAGCCTGAGTTGTAAAGCCCCCAGGTCTCCCCATACACGAACGACAAGGCCGAGGCTATGGGTTCCCCCTTCACCTCCAACCAAGTTACGCGAAGGCTCCCCTCTTGGAAGAACACCCGACCCATCTCCAAAAAAAACCGCTTTCTCTCGGGGGTCATGAACTCGGCCTTTTGGACCTGGCTGAGCCTGTGGAGCCGAAAGAAACACTCCATGGCCCCCTCCCACTCCTCTGCCCTTTCCAGCACCACGAACTCTGGGGCGAGCTCCCTTTGAATCTTCCCTAGTTTTCGCCTCAATTCGTGCCGCGCCTTGCCAGGCAGTGAATTGAGGAACGCCTCCCATCCTCCTGGCAGGCCGACCCATGGCGACGACTCCTCGAGGTCGACCTCGACATCCCATCCCTCTTGGAGCATTGGGTTGACTTCCGCCAGGGTGGAGGAGTCCTCGGGAATGGAGCACAGGACCAGGCCCCCTTCCCTCCTTGTGGCCCGTCGCAACGCCATGTCCAACGCATCCAGAACCGGGCCCTCCATCCCTTTCCAGATGAGGAAGTCTAAGGAGTCACAGAGATCCTTTCCGCCGACCCACTCCAGGTACCCAGGGCTGGATCCACCTGCGCAAAGCGGGGCTAATCCCACCAGTCGCCCCCCATCATCCCAGACACTCATGAGCTGCAGTCGGCGATCCTGGCCATGATGTCCCCACCAGATCCGCATCCAGTTCGGTCGGAGAAAGGGGACCTTTGCCGCGCTGTGCCCCCACAGCTCCTCCCATGAGTCCGAGAGCCCTCGGAAGACCTCCGGATCCTCCATCAGATCCACGCGAAGACCCACCTGATTCACCCCTTTACGACCGTAACACACGGAATCCAGGCCAGTCAACCGCGTGGCGCGCGAGCAGCAAAAGAAAACCCCGTCTCCTGCCCATCGGCCCGAGACGGGGGTGTGCCATGGTGCGTCCTCCCCGGGCCGAGACCCGGGGCCTTGGCTTGCACCTACTTGACCATGTTGTCGTCCTGTGCCATTTCCTGCAAGGGGGGCAACAGGGCATCCGATTTACCGGCCACTGCCAGGACTCGGATCCTCAATCTATCGGGCGGTGGGACCAGAGGCCCCCAACCCCCGAAGACGTGCTTGACACCCCCCAGGGACTCCATCTGCTCGACAATTCCACTGTAGTTCTCCACAGGGACCTGTATGAGCATGCGACTTCTGACCACACGCCCGGTGTCTCGATGTCGGATGCCCATGAGGAACATCTGCCCGTGAGCCTCACGCACCATGCCCTCGATCCGGTTGAAGAGCTCTTCTGAGGCCGGGAGGTCCAGGACCACGTCGTCCTGCAGGACCGCCTTCTTGGCCAAGCGCCTCTCCTGATCCTCTTCCAGGGCCCTGACGGGTCTGAGGAGCTCCTCGGCGCCAGGCAGGATCCTATCAGCATACGGGTTCCAAGGTGTGGCTGACATGGCATCCGATACCGGAGCCAAAGGAGGCCTCACGGCAACCGCCGTGGGCACCCGTTCCGGGACGACCGGTTCCCATGGTCCCCATCTCCACACGGCCATACCGATGAGCAGCATGGCCGCAGCGGCAAGGGCCGGCACTGGTAGGCGCTGTGGCAGCGGCACGAACCAACGGGCCACCCTCTCCCATACCGGCCTCCTCTGGAGCCTGGCCCGGATCCCCAAGAGGACCCTCTCCGGCACTGGGAGCTCATCCAGGGACCTGAGGATTTCCACGGCCGAGCGATATCTCTCCCACGAGGCCGCGCAGCGCCGGCAGGACGCGATGTGGTCCTCCTGCTGTGCTAGCTCCTGCTGGCCTAAGTCCCCATCTGCCCACGCCAGGAACCTCTCGCGAACCTCCCGACACGCCATCTTCCCGTCCCCGAGTCCCTCCATCACTCACCCCTCTGGATGCCAAGCAGTCCCAGGATCTCCTTGAGCTCCCAACGCGCCCTGTGGAGCCTGGACTTTATTGTGCCTTCAGGAACCCCGAGGATCTCCGAGATCTCCTGATAAGACAGGTTCTGGATGTCCCTCAGGACCACCGCCTCCCGGTACTCCTGTCTGAGCCTGCCCAATGCGATCTGGACCAATTCCTGTACTTGGCGCCGATAGACCCTGTCCTCCGGGATCTCCCCCTCGTCTGGGATCTCCCTGCCCATCTCCCCCTCTTCGGTGGACACAGGGTCGTCGATGGACTCCGTGGCATGGCGAAAACGCCTCCGGAGGTACTTCAGGCGATTTCGACAGTGGTTCGTGGTAACCTGGTAGATCCAAGTGGAGAATTGAGACTCCCCCCTGAACTCCCCGATATGCCGAAAGACATTGATGAATACCTCTTGGGTAAGGTCCTCCGCCTCCTCCCTTTCTCCCAGGAGACGGAACGCCAAGTTGAAGACCTTCTGTTGATAGGCGAGCACGATCCGCTCGAAGGATTCCGTGTCCCCCCTTTGAGCCAGCTCTATCCACCGCCCCTCCCAATCCGAGTCTGAGCTCTCGGAACGCGCCGCGGACGTATCCGCCCCTTGCTCCTTTAGACAATGGATATTGGAAAGAGTTTCCAAAGGCCCCCACTTTTCTCAAGAGGCAGGCCGCGCTTGCCCCGCTGGCCTTCTTGTGGCTCCTGCGGGAAGGGAACGGGGCTCACCCCCCCTTGAGGAGATGCCTTGCGATGACCATGCGCTGCACCTCTGATGTCCCCTCGTACACGGTGGTCACCCTCGCGTCCCGGTATATGCGCTCTACCTTGTAGTCTTTCATGTAACCGTATCCGCCGAAGATCTGGGTAGCCCTGAATGCGGTGCGGTTCACCATCTCCGAGGTGTAAAGCTTGGCCATGGAGGCCTCCCTGGTGAACGGTTTCTCCTCGTCGCGCAGGGTCGCTGCGTGCAGGGTGAGAAACCCTCCTGCCTCTATCTCCGTGGCCATATCCGCGATCATCCACTGGATGGCCTGGAAGCTCGAGATGTACTTGCCGAACTGCTTGCGCCCCAAACTGTAGGCCACGGCCTCATCCAAACAGGCCCTGGCCATCCCCATGGACTGGGAGGCGATGCCTATCCTGCCGCTGTCCAGGGCACGCATGGCTAT
>CAZOXN010000303.1:0-4330 GCA_964583655.1 uncultured Desulfarculaceae bacterium
CCTGAGGGGGAAGATCCCCTCCTCGCATCCTATCAGGAAGACCACCGAGAACTCCATCCCCTTGGAGGCGTGGGCGGTGAGCAAAGAGACCCGCTCGGAGCGCGGGTCATAGAGGTCTACGTCCTTTCCGAGACTCCATTGGTCCAAGAAGGAGATGAGGTCGCCGCTCCAGGCCTGTGCAGTGGACATGAAACGCCGCATGAACTCCGCGGCCGGATCCCATGAAGGAGCGGGCTTGGGCAAGGGGAGCCGCAAGGCAGTCGCCAGACGGCCCACGGCACGGCCCACGGGTATTCGATGGAACTCCATGAGGAGGTTCCCGAGGGCCAGGACCAGGGCCTTCAGCCTCGTCATCTCGCCCACCCCCAGGCCTTGGATCGAGGCTCCCCCCGCTAGCCCTTCCCAGAGCCTGCGATCCATGGAGTCCCGGAGAGAGGCGAGGGTCGCCCCTGGCAGCCCTGCCCATGGGGCGGAGAGGACGGTCAAGAGATCTTCGTCGCGGCTCGGGTCCAGCAACCACCTGAGTCCTGCCAGCAGCGGCTCCAGGGTGGATTGTCCCATCAACTCCCCGCCGCCGTACCTCTGGAAGGGGATGCCCTCTCGCGAAAGGGCCCCTTCCACAGCCCCCCCTAGGGCATGGAGTCGATACAGGACTGCCACGTCGGCCAGGCTCACCTGGGGCCTCTGGTCAGAAGGACCTGTCCCCCGGCTCTCCATTGCCCAGTGGCTGGTCCCGCCGAGGATCCTGTTTATCTCCTGAGCCACAAAGATGGCCTCTTCCCTCTCTGTATCGAAAGCCGCACACCGGATGTCAGGGCCCTCGCCCCTCAGGGGCATGAGAGATCGTGGAAAGGGCAACGGGTTGCGAGAGATCAACCCCAGCGAGGCCTCCACGATGTTCTTGGTGGAACGGTAGTTCCCTCCCAGACGCAAGACAGTCGCTTGCTGGAACTCCTCCTGTAGGTCGACGAAGTTCTCTATCCTGGCCCCTCTGAACCCATAAATGGACTGATCCGGATCCCCTATCACAGTGAGGTTCCTGCCGTCGTGGGCCAGCCTCTTCAGGAGGCGGACCTGGAGGGGATTCATGTCCTGAAACTCGTCCACGAAGATGAACCGGTTGCGCATACGTTCCTCTGCGAGTATCTCCTCCCTGCCCTCCAGGATCTCCAAGGGGAGGCGAATCAGGTCATCGTAATCCAGCATCCGGTTTCGTCTCAGGCCCCTCTCGTAGGCCATGGCGGCCTGTGCCACCAGAGATTGGGGCTCTACTTTCTCGCATGAGGATTGCCTCCACCGGGACACCTCCTCCATGAGCGAAGGCAGGCTGCGGGCGCTTACACCTGGGCAGTCCTGGCGCAAGGCCTCGACGAGGATCCGCATGCGATCCGCCTCCTTTGCCAGGAACGGGGTGCCGGCCCACCCCATTTCCGACCAATGCCGTCTCAGGAAATCGAAGCCGAAGGCGTGCAACGTCTGGACCCTCGGGTCCGAACCCCACGGGGCATGCTCTCCCAATAGGGCCGACAGGCGGTTTCGCATCTCCTGGGCCGATCGTTGGGTGAAGGCCACCGCCAGGATCTCACCAGGTCGTCCCCTTGCGGTGCGGATGAAATGGGCGATGCGATGGATCAGGGTCAAGGTCTTGCCGGACCCCGGGCCGGCCAGGATGAGGAGGGGACCCCCCTCGTGCATGACTGCCTGGCGCTGGGATCGGCTCAGGATCGCCAGCGGGTCGCGGTCCTGCGCCGGTTCTGCGACTTGGCTCGGGCCATCCCATGTGTCAGCTTGGGGCGATCTCGCGGGGGATTGGGCACCAGAATGCATGGTTGACCTGGGCGCATCGCCCCTGGCCTCGGGGATCTCCATGAGAAGGCTCCCTTGGCCGTGGAAGGAGGCCCTTTCCTCGTCTCGAAACAGGCGTATCCTCCCGTACTGGCCATCGAAGCCTGCCTCCACGCATACCTTCCCCTCACGCATCCTGCGCAGGGCCTCTGCCAGGATGGGGAGACTCCCTTCGATCTCAGCCAGCGGTACCCTCTGCAGGATCTGTATCTCTGGCCCCCACGATTGGAGCAGGCGCCTTTGCATCAGTTGCACACGGCGCGAACTCGGCCCGCAGTCCAGTATCTCGCTAAGGATCTCCTCCAGGGCCAACATCCTCTGGAAAGGTCTGGCGCCCTCGGGGGTGGACCCAGGGCCCCTGTCCGCCAGTTCCTCCACCCGGTGCATCACCCCTACGGTGACGGGCCTTCCACATCTCGGGCAGAGCCCTCGAAGGTCACGGGTCTCAGCCGGCTCGAGCCTAGTCCCGCACCCTCGGTGCCCGTCCAGGTGGTACTTCCCCTCCTCGGGGAAGAACTCGATGGTCCCGACCAGACCCTCACCGTGGACCAGGGCCTTTCGCAGGGCCGGATATGACATGTCGATCTCCACGACCGTGGCCTCCCTGCCTATGCGCGACGGGGAGTGCGCATCCGAGTTGGAGACCAGGGGGAATCGGTCGAGCCTGGAGCAGCGCCAGTTCATGGCTGGATCCGATGACAGCCCGGTCTCCAAAGCGGCGATGTGGCGGGTCAGATCTCCGTAGCATTCGTCGAGGTCGTCGAAGCCGGACCTGGACCCGAGGACCGAGAACCAAGGCGTCCAGATGTGGGCCGGGATGAAGATGGCCTCTGGGGATGCCTCCAGGACGATCTCCAGGAGATCGCGGGAGTCCAGACCGAGGATGGGGCGCCCGTCGGACCTCAGATTGCCGATCCTTTCCAAGCTGGAGATGAGCCTCCTTACCGATGTCAGCCCTGGGAGCAGGATCAGGTGATGGACCTTGCGGGTTTGTCCCCCCCTCTTGTAGATGGTGCAGAGCTCGGTCTGGAACACAAAACGCACCTGGCCCTGGCATGATCCTGGCACCGTGTCCTCCACGGCCCTCTTCCATTGCGGCCTGAGCCTGAGCAACCCATCCTCTGCAGGCTCCAGCTTCTCCTTCAGTTCCTGGAGCCACTTGGGGTGGGTGAAGTCCCCGGTGCCCACGAGCCCTACCCCTTTTAGCTGGGCCGCGACCCACAACGTCTCTGGGGAGAGTTCCTTGGAGGTGGCCCTGGAATACGGGGAGTGGATATGGAGGTCGGCTACGATGGCCAAGGCGAGCCCCCTACCCGCCGATCCGGCTCATGGGGCGCATGCATTTCTTTATCCTGGGGTCCAATGGCCGGAGGTGGTGTCCCCTGGGCTTCTTCACGATGGCCATCTGGAGATGAGACGTTATCAGGGCGTCCGATGCACCTGATCGGATCGCGCTCTTCAGGTCGATCTCGTCGTCCGAGAAGAGGCAGCTCCTCAGCTTCCCGTCAGCGGTGAGACGGAGGCGATTGCACTCCTTACAGAAATGGCGGGTCATGGGGGTGATGACCCCCAGTGCCCCTTTGCCGCCCGGGATCTTGAAGACCTGAGCCGGTCCGTTTCCAGAGCTCTTCGCCGGCTCCAGAGTGAACTCCTGCCGCAGGATCTCCAATATCCGATCAGCGGGGATGAAGGAGCGCTCGTCCCAATTCACAGGGGCGCCGATGGGCATCCACTCGATGAACCGGACCTCGAACGGCCAGTCGAGGGTGAGCCTGGCAAAAGGGAGGATCTCCTCCCCGTTGAGGCCTGCCATCGCCACCACGTTGATCTTCACCGGGCTCAACCCGGCATCCAGGGCGGCCAGTAGGCCCTTCCAGACCATTTCAAGGTCCCCTCCACGCGTCACCATGGCGTACCTGACCGGGTCCAAGGAGTCCATGCTGACGTTGACACGCCTGAGGCCGGAATCCCTGAGGGAATGGGCGAACTCGGCGAGCCTGATGCCATTGGTGGTCATGCTGAGGTCTGTGAGATCAGGGATCCTGCTCAACTCCCGGATCAGGAAACAGAGATCCCTGCGGATCAGGGGTTCCCCCCCTGTGAGCCGGATCTTCCTGATCCCGAAGGCCACTGCCACCCTGGCGACGCGGATGATCTCCTCGTAGCTCAGGATATCTTGACGGGGAAAAGGCTCTATCCCCTCCGGGGGAACGCAATACACGCACCGCAGGTTGCAGCGGTCTGTGATGCTGATCCTCAGGTAATCTACGACTCTGTTGTGCGGGTCTATCAACATGGGATACGTAGCCTCGTGTCGCCCAGCGGATCTTTGTGCGGCCCGGTCTGGTTTTCGTGTTGTTTATAGTTAATCCGGACTGAAAACAGATGTCAATCCAAACGACCTCCTTCCGGCCCTCATTTCGTGAGGCACCGGTGATGTCCTCAGCGGCGTAGCCGATCTTCACCGCTGGTTGTCATGTGGTCC
>CAZOXN010000304.1:0-4327 GCA_964583655.1 uncultured Desulfarculaceae bacterium
GGCGTGATCGTGGTGGACCTTCAGGGTGACTTCACCACATGGAAGGCGGGTTCCTTGGCCGTGGCAGGCACGGACCAGGTCTTCATAGAGGAGGTCCAGGAGGCCACACGAAGGCTGAGCAGATTGGGATACCCGATCTTCGCGACCCAGGACTGGCACCCCCCAGATCACGTATCCTTTCACACGAGCCACCCCGGAAAAAAGGCGTTCGAGACGGTTGAGATCTATGGGCGCAAGCAAGTCTTGTGGCCCCCTCATTGTGTGCAAGGCACGCACAACGCCAGGATCTTGGTGGACAACAACCTTTTCTTGGCCATAGTCAAGAAGGGACAGAGGAGGGAGTTCGACAGCTACTCAGGGTTTCAGGATGATGGCGGCAACATGACCGAGATGGACTCTGTACTTAGGATCAACGGGATCCAAAGGCTGGTCATCTACGGGATCGCGACGGACTATTGCGTCAAGGCTACGGCAATGGACGCCGTGTCCATGGGCTACGAGGCCATACTCATAGAGGGTCTTTGCAGGGGGGTTACGCCGGAGGGCACGGCCGAGGCCCTGGAAGAGATGCGGACAAAGGGGGTGAGGGTCTTGAGGGAGCTGGACCTGCAGGCCTTGGGGGAAGGCACTGATCCGTGAGGCCAGTCCCCTCTCGGTTGTCGAGGCGCGGTCAGGATGGCGATGCCGATGCAGTGAGGCAGGAGGAGTTTTGAGGTGAAGAGGATCTTTCTTTCAGCGATAGTGGTGGGGCTCATGCTCGCGCAGTCGGGTCAAGGCCTTTCTCAGCCTAATATCAAGGTCGGGGAGATAAACTCCTACACAGGGGTTGCTGCCACCTTCACCGCTCCCAGGAAGGAGGCCATCCTGATGGCCGTGGACGAGATAAACTCCAGAGGGGGGCTCCTGGGGGGTAGGAAGATCGAGGTCATCTTCAGGGATGACAAGATGAAACCCGACGAAGGGGTCAAACACGCCCAGGAACTCTTGTTCCAAGAGAAAGTCGCCTTCCTCATGGGGACCTTTTCGTCGGCGGTGGGGCTCGCTGTCTCGGAATTCGCCAGGAAGAACAAGGTCATGTTCCTCGCCTCCGAGCCGCTCACAGAGGCCCTCACCTGGGAGAAGGGGCACAGATACGTGTTCCGCATGAGGCCGAACACGTATCAGCAGGGGCTCATGCTGGCGCAAAAGGCCGCCAAACTCCCTTACAAGAGATGGGCCAACATCGGCCCCAACTACGAGTATGGGCGCAAGTGCTGGGAGGGGTTCTGGGGGAGTCTCAAAGGAGTGAGATCGGAGGTGGAGTCCCTCGTAGAGTACTGGCCCAAGCTGGGAGAGGGGGAGTACAGCTCTTACATAACGGGAGTCATTCAGGCTAAGCCCGAGGCCCTCTTCACGTCGTTGTTCGGTTCCGACTGGATCGCCTTCGTCAAACAGGCAAAGGACTTCGGCCTATTCGGGAAGATGTTCGTCGTGGGCATCCTCTTGGGGGAGCCAGAATACATAGAGCCTTTGGGCAAGGACGCACCCGAGGGGATGCTGGTCACCGGATACCCGTACTACGCCATCAATACCCCTGAGCACCACGCCTTCGTGGCCTCTTACGAGAGGAGGACCGGAAAGCCGCCTCGCCTCGGTTCCCTGGTGGGATATGTCACCATGATCTCCCTGGCGGCAGCCATAGAGAAGGCAGGGACCACTGAGACGGAAAAGGTGATCGACGCCTTGGAGGACCTGGCGATATCCACCCCCATCGGCCCGGTGAGGTTTCGTTCCTTCGATCACCAGTCCACATTCGGGGCGTGGGTCGGGATGACCAGGCTGGACCCCCAGCGAGGTCACGGTATCATGGTGGAATGGGAGTATGTGGATGGCGCCAAGGTCCTTCCCTCCAAAGAAGAGGTCATGAGGATGAGGAAACCGTGACGAGAAATTCCATCGAGTCCCCGACGAGAGTCCTGGGCAACAGATGGGCTCTTCGGGGGGCCGTTGACCGACTCCCCTCCTGAACATCGTGTGATGGAGCCTCACCCAGATCGCTGGATCTCAGGGGGCGTCCCATACATCCCCTGGTGGTCTTCGGAGCCTTTGCATGCAACTCCTTGAGACCGTGACAGTACAGGTCGTGACCGGCCTTGGCAACGCCATGTTTCTTTTCCTCATAGCCGCCGGTCTCACCCTGATCTTCGGGGTAACGAGGATCGTGAATTTCGCCCACGGTTCCTTCTACATGCTCTCCTCGTACATTACCTACAGCCTCATGAGGACCCTGGAGCCATGGGAGGTGCGGTTCTGGGTGTCCTTGATCTTGGCCCCTGTGGCCGTGGCCATGGTGGGATATGTCGTAGAGCGTTTCCTCCTGCGGAGGATCTACGGTTCGCCGGAGCTGTTCCAGCTCTTGCTGACCTTTGGGCTAGTGTTGATCCTCGGAGATGTGGTCAAGGGGATCTGGGGCACAGACAACAAGTCCGTGCCCGTCCCAGATCATGTCTCAGGCTCCTTCTCCCTCCTTGGCCAACCGTTTCCTTATTACTACCTCCTGATCTTGACCTTGGGGCCACTGGTCACCTTGTGCCTATGGTGGGCCTTCTATCGCACCAGATGGGGCGTGCTCATCAGGGCGGCCACGGAGGACAGGGAGATGGTGGCAGCGCTAGGGGTGGATCAGGGGCGACTCTTCACGGGCGTCTTCGTGTTCGGGTCCTGGCTGGCCGGGCTAGGGGGGGCCTTGGCCGCCCCGGTCGTGGCCATCTCCCCTGGCATGGACACCACGGTGATCGTGGAGGCATTCGTGGTGGTGGTGGTGGGTGGCATGGGGAGTTTCTCCGGTGCTCTGCTCGCGGCCGTGCTCATCGGGGTCCTCAAGGCCATAGGGATCATGATCGTCCCTGGTATCTCCATTGTCCTGATCTTCGGGTTCATGGCAGTGGTCCTGATATGGAGGCCTTGGGGGCTGGCGGGCAGGCCTATGGCAGAGGCTCGAGGCGTCTCCACTCCGAGGGGAGTGGGGATGGGTCCGTCGTCCTTTATCTGTGCCCTTGCGATCATCGGTGGCCTCCTCCTCCTCTCCTTGCCTATGTGGGCGCCCCATTTCTGGCTCATCGTGGCCGGAGAGGCATTCGCCTTCGCCCTCTTTGCCACTAGCCTGAACCTCCTTTGGGGATACGGGGGGATGATATCCTTCGGACACGCGGCCTATTTCGGCCTGGGGGCATATGCATCGGCCCTGCTCATGTTGAAGGCTCAGCTCCCCATGTCCCTGTGCTTCCTGTTTTCGCCCTGCATCGCCGCGGCCGCTGGGTTGATCTTCGGTTTTTTCTGCGTGAGGCTCTCCCACATATACCTGGCCATGCTCACGCTGGCCTTCGCCCAGATCCTCTACACCATCGCGTTTCAGTGGTACGACTTCACAGGGGGCGACAACGGGCTCCTGGGTATTTGGCCGCCGGGCGTCCTGGGGACTCCTTCGGGCTATTACTATTTTGGCCTAGGCATCGCAGCCGTGGGCGTGTTCATCCTGCGGGTCGTGGCGATGTCTCCCTTCGGCGCTGCCCTGCGTGCCATCAGGGACAATCCGGCTAGGGCGGAGTCCATCGGGATCCAGGTGCGGTCTTACCAACTCGGGGCCTTCGTCATATCCGGGTTTTTCTCCGGGCTCGCTGGGGCGCTGTTCGTGTTCCAGAAGGGGAGCGTCTTCCCCGATTACCTGTTCGTGGTGAAATCCATCGAGCCGCTTATCATGATACTGCTGGGGGGAATGCACTCATTTGCCGGTCCGTTGATCGGATCGGGTGTATTCAAGATACTGGACACCGTCATCACCTCAGGGACTCAGTACTGGCAGGCCGTACTGGGGGTAATCTTGACCGGTCTTGTCATCCTGTTCCCCCAGGGGATAACGGGATACATGACCCGACAACAGGATGGAGGAGAAGGATAATTGGGGCACGCTGTGCTGGAGGCATCGGACCTGAGGAAATCCTTTGGGGCCTTGGCGGCGGTGGACGGCCTGACCTTGTCTCTGCGCCAGGGCGAGATCCGTGCCCTGATCGGGCCCAATGGGGCAGGCAAGACCACCTTCTTCAACCTCTTGACGGGCCATCTCAAACCGGATGCCGGTTCCATAAGGCTGCGCGGAGAGGTCATCACCTCCATGCCCCCGCACCGCATCTGGCGAAAAGGGATGAGCAGGACCTTCCAGATCCCGGCCTTTTTCCCTTCTATGACGGTCTTCGAGAACGTACAGATCGCGGTCATCTCCCATCTTCGTCTGACGAGGAGGTTCTTTGTGCCGCGGGGAGCCAAGGGGGAGGAGAGGGTCATGGGGATC
>CAZOXN010000305.1:0-4323 GCA_964583655.1 uncultured Desulfarculaceae bacterium
GCTCGTCCGTGGCAAAGGGATGGAAGACCAGACCAGGGCGCTCGGATCGGGCCCCGACGAACCCCAGTTCCACATCCCTGGATCGAAGGGCGTCCAAGACCCACTCTGAGTCCCCGACGCTGAGGCACGGCCTCACCAGAGGATGAATCTTCTGGAATGCACCGAACATGTCCGGGAGGATGTAATGTGCGGGTATGGTGCTTCCTGCCACCTTGAGATCCCCACGAACCAGACCCATGTGTGCGTCCAGGGCCTGTCGCCCCTCTTCCACCAGGTTCAGTGCACGTCTAGCATATGGGTACAGGGTCTCTGCGGCCTTGGTGGGCACCATCCGTCTACCCACGCGGTCGAAGAGGAGCACGCCCAGTTCCTCTTCCAGGGCCTTGAGGTGCTGGCTGACCGTGGGCTGGCTTAGGGAGGCCTTCTTGGCAGCGATGGAGATGCTCCTGTTCTCCAGGATGAGGCAGAACAATTTGATGTGTCTGAATTCCATCGCATCTCGCAAGGGAGTCAAACGTCTTCGTCACCCCTGGGAGCAGGTGCCAGGGATGCGCGAGGCGCGCCCACCCCGTATGCCCGTCCGACACATACCAAAGCGCAAGGACCACGGAGCGGGCCGGTCCGCAGAGGGATTCAATAATAGGTTACGCGGAAGCCCTTCAGATCAGGGTCCGTCTCCTCCCACTCCACCTTCACATCCCTCACCATGGCCGCCGGGGGGCCTCGATGACACCAAAGGATCATCCCCTGGACGTCTTCCTCCTTCCCCTGGAATACCGCCTCCACTCGGCCGTCCGGCAGGTTCCTGACCCATCCCCTCAGCCCTCGCCTCAGGGCCTCCTCCTGGGTATAATGCCGGAAAAAGACCCCCTGGACTCGACCCTGGATCCAGACGTGCGCCTTTCGGTCCTCCATCCCCACCTCCAGAAGACCTATACCGTCCCCTTCCGGGTCATAGCAAGGAAAGCTTCCTCCGAGAGCACGGCAACGCCCAACTCTTTGGCCTTGTCGAGCTTCGAGCCAGCACCGCTGCCAGCCACCACCCAGTCGGTGCGAGCGCTCACGCTCGACGAGGCCCTGCCCCCGAGCCTCTCCACCAGATCCTCCGCCTCCTGCCTCGTCATGGAGGTCATGGCCCCAGTGAAAACCACGGTCGTCCCCTTGAATGGGCTCTCCTCGGCCTCCGCTGGGGGGATGGGAGTCACGCCCTGGGCCAAGAGCCCCTCCAGGGCCTCCCGCTTCTGCGGGTCACTGAAGAAAGAGACTATGGCCTGCGCCACCTTGGGACCCACCTCAGGTATATTTGTCAGCTCCTCCTCCGTGGCCCGGGCCAACATCTCCACAAACGGATAGTGTCTTGCAAGTACCCTGGCCAGGTGCTCTCCCACATGGCGGATCCCAAGGGCGTAGTAAAATCGCTCCAGGGGGATCCTCTTGCTCGCCTCAATGGCCTTGATGATGTTGGAGGCGGACTTGTCTGCCATGCGCTCCAGAGAGGCCACCTGATCCTTGGTCAGACGGTACAGGTCATCCACTTCCTTGACCAGTCCCTTGTCCACTAGCTGGTCCACTAGCTTTTCCCCGAGGCCATCTATGTCCATGGCCCTCTTGGAGCCGAAGTGCAAGATCCCCTCCCTGAGCTTGGCCGGGCAGGATACCCCTGTGCAACGATGCGCCGCCTCCTCCTCCACCCTCTCCACCGGGGAACCGCATACTGGGCATCGCTCCGGCATCGTGAAAGGGCGCTCCCGGCCCGTCCTGCGCCCCTTGAGGACCTGGACGACCTCGGGGATCACCTCCCCCGCGCGTTGGATGACCACCGTGTCCCCGATGCGCACATCCATCCTCTCGACCTCGTCCTGATTGTGCAGACTCGCCCTCCTCACCTGCACCCCACCCACCCTCACCGGCTCCAGGATCGCCACTGGGGTTAGCACCCCTGTGCGCCCCACCTGCACCTGGATATCCCTGATCTGCGTCGTCTCCTGATGGGCCGGGAACTTGAAGGCGATGGCCCACCTGGGGCTCCTGGATATCTCACCGAGCTCCCTCTGGAGGGCCATGGAGTTCACCTTGATGACCGCCCCGTCTGCTTCGTACGGAAGCGCGGGGCGCATCTCCAGGATCCTGCGGTAGCTTCCAAGGGCCTCCTCCATGGAGGCACACAGAAAGACATGAGGGTTCACCTTGAGGCCCCATGCCTTGAGGCCCTGAAGCAACTCCCAGTGCGTCTCGAACCTCGCCCCCCTCAACTCCCCTATCCCGTACGCGAACATGTCCAAGGGGCGCCTGGCCGTGATGGAAGAGTCGAGTTGCCGCAAGGAGCCTGCCGCTGCGTTGCGCGGGTTCGCAAAGGGCGTCTCTCCCTCCTCTTTCCTCTTCTCGTTCAGACGGTGGAAATCCTCTATGGCCAGGAAGACCTCCCCCCTGACGTCCACCCTCTCAGGGATCGGATACGACGGGACCTCCAGGAGCCTGAGGGGGACGGAGCGGACGGTCTTGATATTCTGTGTGACGTCTTCCCCGCGTATCCCGTCCCCCCGTGTGGCACCCACCTGGAGAAGACCACCCACGTACACCAGCTCCACGGCCACCCCGTCCATCTTGGGCTCCACCACGTATTCCAGCGGCCCTTGCCGCCTGAGGAATCTGCGGATGCGTTCATCGAACTCCCTGGCCTCTTTCTCGGTGAAGGCATTGGCCAAGCTCAGCATGGGCTGGGCGTGAGCCACGGTCCCGAACTTTTCCAGGGGAGGGGCCCCGACCCGTTGGGTGGGGGAGTCCGGCGAGACCCACTCCGGGTGGGCCCTCTCCAGCTCCTGGAGCTCACGGAACATGGCGTCGTATTGGGCATCGGAGATCTCTGGCGAATCGAGGACATAGTAGCGGTAGTCGTGGTACCGGATGGCGTCCCTCAGCTCCTCCATCCGCTCCCTGACCCTCTCTCTAGAGCCTTCTTGTGCCATGCGAACACCCTACGCGCCTCAAGGCCAATCCACGCCCCTGACGAGGTGGAAGGCCCTGATGAGCCCGTAACATCCGCTCAACATCATATTGCCGAAAGGGGCAGCCATGGTCCACCCCAGGCCATCGGCCATGGCGCGTCGGGGCCCCGTGACAGCGATGGCATCGAAGGGAAGATCCGGGATCCCATCCGGGTGATAGGCGCACCCGTGCCCCCCGTCTTCCAGGACATCCTGGTGCCGCACCTGCCCTTTTCGAAAGTCGTGCATCCATCGCAGTAGGGATCCCTTCCGAAGGGCCCCGGTATGATGCTCCAGTATTGCCCAAACCTTCTCCTGCGTGATCAGCGCTGCCAACGCGTGTTGGTTGCCCAGGTTGATCACCACCACCCCTCTGTCCAAACGCGACCTCACCCATGGATCGCAGGTAGCACCGAGGACCGCCGCCATACCAGTGTCCATCACCATGGCACCAGGGACCTGGAGCAGGACCGAACGCATCCGGGTGAGATAGAGAGGGGGATCCCTGTAAATGGCGTTGGCCATCGCCCCCCCAGCATGGAGGAAGCCCCTCCAGTGAGAGAAGCGAAACTCCCTGTTGCTACCGTGAGGCTGATGGCCGTGGTCCTGGACCGCCACGCACCACACCTCGGGTGGGTCCACCTCGAAGCGCCTGAGTATCACCTCCAGATCATCGCGCTGGATGTCCCCCATATTGATCTCAACAGCCCCGTCGCAAGGGGAGCCCTGAATCACGATGCCCATCTCTTGAGCGTGGGCAGGGTTGTCATGAAGGGTCAAGGCAGCCTCTGGCTCGGCTGTCACGGGGAGGCCGGCAGAGGCGTGTTCCTTGACAGCCCAGGCCACGGGCCCGCCGCCCATGAGGAACCCCTTGAGGTGAATGGGGCGGCCAAGGGATGTGGCCTCCCGCACTCGACGGGCGAGCAGCGTCGTAGGAGAAGGCAAGACCATCTGAACGCAGTTCTCCATCGCCTCCCCGCGACGCCAGACAAAGACGTCCTGGGTGCCGCTTCCTATGTCCAAGGCAATGATACTCTTGGGATTTTCCTCCATGAATCTTTGGCCCCTGATTCATTCTTAACACAAAGACCCCGGACCTTCAAGGACGTCCCATGCGAGATCTGTTCCCAGTATGAACCCTCATTGGCTTTACTATAGCACGCCCTGGACCTCTCCCCGGCCTCGACATACGCCTCCTCCTCGAAGATGGATCCTGGCTGGCCAGCCTCGTACTTGCACTGGCATTCCACAACCCGCAGCCCCCAACTTACCAAGCCCCTCCCCGCCATTTGACCCTCCTCGGCCGAATAGTATACATTGCCAACAAAGGAGAGGAGAG
>CAZOXN010000306.1:0-4319 GCA_964583655.1 uncultured Desulfarculaceae bacterium
GGTGAGGGCAAGCAGGAGTTGCCGCGAACGAGGCTCCTGATGCATGATGTACGATGCATTGTCAGACAAGGGCCATGAGAAGATGTGCAGGGTGCTGGGGGTGGGAGGGGTGACGCGTCCTGACGGAGGTGGTGGTCGCTGGTGCCACGAGGGGTCTATCGCCCGACTCTTCCATGGTGCCTGTATCGTGGATCGTGCGTCATGTATCTTCTTTGACCTCTGAAGGTCAGGGGGAAAGGGCTTCGGCCAAGGAGAGGGACATGTTCGCCGGGAGGAAAAAAGGGAGGGGGCAGATGCCGAAGGGTGTTGGCGAGATCAATGCCTTGATGGGCAAGGGGACGGAGTTCCAGGGGGACCTGAAGTTCGACGGCACGGTGAGGATCGACGGCATCTTCTGCGGTGAGATCCAGGCCGCGGGCACCCTGGTGGTGGGGGAAGGTGCCAGGGTGGAGGCCAAGATCCACTGTGGAACGGTCATAGTGAGCGGAGAGGTCATAGGTGATATAGAGGCCACCCACCGCGTCGAGGCCTTGGCCCCGGCCCGTATCCAGGGCAACATCCAGACACCCGTCCTGGTCATCAACGAGGGTGTCCAGTTCGACGGCGTGGCGCGGATGGAGGGGGTGGGGGTGGCCGAAAAGGACAAGAAGATCTCGATCTTCGGGATCCGTGAGAGACGGTCGGCAACGGATGAGACCTCCCAAGCCGAAGGCCAATGACCTATAGCACGCACAGGGAGTGCCGTTGGGTGGCATTGTGCCTGGCGAGACACAGAGAAAGTCCTGAAGCTTGCCTGGAGGATCGCCCTTGGACAGGAAGGCCCGAGGGGCCCGGCGCTGTGCCATCTCGACGGCGGCGCAGATGGATCCCGTCGGGGGGATCTTGAGACCCCGACAATTGCGAGGAGGTAAGCCTCATGGAGCTAGGCATTACCAGGGATGAGGCAATGGGGCTTGTCGAGGGGCAGCTTCAGTCCGAGGGCCTCATCAAGCATTGCCTGGCCACTGAGGCCATCATGAGGGCCCTGGCCAAGCGGTTGGGAGAGGATGTCGAGGCGTGGGGGTTGGCAGGGCTTCTCCACGACCTGGATTACAACGAGACCAGGGATCGCATGAAGGAGCATGGCCGCTGCACCGAGCGGATCCTCAAGGAAAAGGGAGTCCACCCGGAGGTGATCCAGGCGATCCTGGCCCACAACGCAGAGAACCTGGGCATAGAGCGGACCAGCGCATTCGATTTCGCCTTGACGTGTGCCGAGACCATAACCGGGATGGTCATGGCCACAGCCCTTGTCTACCCGGACAAGAGGCTGGCCAGCGTGAAGCCTTCCTCCATAGTCAAGCGTATGAAGCAGAAGGAGTTCGCCCGGGCCGTGAATCGTGACCACATCAGGCTCTGCGAGAAGATCGGGGTCCCGCTGGAGGAATTCTGTGAGCTGAGCCTATTGGCCCTCCGAGAGATCCACGAGGATCTCGGCCTTTGATACCGTATCCCAACATATCGCCCGTGATATTCTCCATCGGTCCCATACAGGTCAGGTGGTACGGGGTTATGTACCTCCTGGGATTCGTGACCTGCTATGTGATCTTGAACCACCTGGCGGCTCGGAAGGGCTCCCCCCTGCGCAAGGGATTGCTCCTGGATTTTCTGGTCTATGCCGCCTTGGGGATAGTGATAGGGGGACGGCTCGGATACGTAGTCGGCTACAACCTGTCTTACTACCTGGACAATCCTCTGGAGGTCTTCGCCTTGTGGCACGGGGGACTCTCCTTTCACGGCGGTTTCCTGGGCGTGCTGGTCGCCGGGTGGTTGTTCGGCAGGCGACACGGGTTATCCTTGTATGAGATCGCCGACCTAGTGGTCATCCCCCTGCCCATAGCCCTGGGACTGGGTCGTATCGGCAACTTCATCAACGGAGAGCTCTTCGGCCGTCCAACCCAGGTGCCGTGGTGCATGGTCTTTCCTAGGGGCGGGCCTGAGTGCCGCCACCCCTCCCAGCTATACGAGGCCTGCTTGGAGGGGTTGCTCCTCTTCGTCCTGATTTGGTGGATAGGCCGCAGGCCCAGGCAGGCCGGGGCCATCTTCTGGGCCTTTGTGGGGCTCTACGGGGCCTGCCGGTTCCTCGTCGAGTTCACCAGGGAGCCAGACCCGCAGCTGGGCTTCGTGCTGGGCCCTTTGACCATGGGGCAGATGCTGAGTCTGCCAATGGCCCTGCTGGGGGCCTGGGCATTCTGGAGGAAGAGGGGCGATCCCGTCTCCCTTGACAAGGAGGGGAGGTGTCTATAATTTTAAGTGATATCTTCGGGATGAGGGCCGCTGCCGTCTCATCAGACCGTCTTCAATGTGTTCGAATCAGCCATCGAGAGGATGGAGCGGCGTCACGAACCGTGCCAGGTCACGGACCAGAGCCACTGGCGCGTGAGGAGGAGGTCCCATGATCGAGGTCCAAGGCCTCACCAAGTACTACGGTACGACACCAGCGATCCAGGACGTGAGCTTTCACGTGGAAAAGGGGGAGATCGTGGGCTTCCTGGGGCCCAACGGCGCTGGCAAGACCACCACCATGCGCATACTCACCTGTTTCTTTCCTCCTACCTCAGGGAGTGCAAGGGTGGCCGGGTTCGACGTCTTCGACGACTCGCTGGAGGTGCGGCGCAGGGTCGGCTACCTTCCCGAGAACGTCCCCCTGTACCAGGACCAGACCGTCTGGGCCTATCTCAATTTCATGGCAGAGGTTCGAGGGGTGGGGGCCTCGCAGCGCAAGGCCCAGGTGGCCCAGGTGATGGATGAATGCGGCTTGGGGGAAGTCAGTGGGAAACTTATCGGCAAGCTATCCAAGGGTTTCCGACAGCGGGTGGGGATCGCTCAGGCGCTCCTACATCGCCCAGAGGTCATGATCCTGGATGAACCTACCATAGGTTTGGATCCTCGTCAGATCATAGAGATCAGGCATCTGATCCGAAGCCTCGCCGGGGACCGAACCGTGATCATCAGCACCCACATCTTGCCGGAGGTCAGTATGATCTGCGGTCGCGCCCTGATCATAAACCAGGGACGGATCGTGGCAGCCGACACCCCTGAGACCTTGACAGCCAGGCTTCAGCATGGCTTTCGCATCCACCTGCAGGTAGAAGGCGGGGATCGGAAGGCTGTGGCAGAGGCCCTGCAGGGAATCCAGGGGGTGACGTCGGTGGAGTTGGAGAGGGTGGTGTCGCCAACAGCCAATGCCTTCTTGGTCCACTCGCGCGACGAGAGGGACGTGAGGCGTGACCTTGCACGTGCCGTGGTGGAGCGAGGTTGGGGACTATTGGAGCTGAGAAGCGTGGACATGAGCCTGGAGGACATATTCCTCCATCTCGTCACAGAGGAACCGCAGGCGGAGGAGGCTGTGGAGGCCGGCTGATCAGTCTTTGCTCATCGGAGGGGTTCATGAACTGGTGGCCCATATACAAGAAGGAGCTGCAATCCTATTTCTCTTCGCCCATCGCATACGTGGTATTCTTCCTTTTCTCTGCCATCATCGGGGTGTGGTGGTTTTTCTGGGACTTCCAGCGCTATCTCATGGCTAGCGCCCAAGCGAGTCAGAACCCATACATGGCCGAGAGCCTCAATGTCAATGAGATCGTGATGCGAAACCTCTTCGGCAACGTGGCCCTGATCACCCTCTTCGGGCTACCACTGCTGACCATGAGGCTCTTTTCCGAGGAGAAGAAGACGGGCACATACGAGCTGCTCTTCACCCTGCCCCTCAGGGACTGGGAGACCTTGCTGGGCAAGTTCCTGGCCTGCTGGACGGTCTTCTCTGTCATGATCGCCTTGACGGCCGTCTATCCCCTCACCATGGCTGTGCTGACCAACCCGGAGCCGTGGCCGATCCTGACAGGGTACCTGGGCATGTTGCTCCTGGGCGGCGCCTTCATCTCGCTGGGGATCTTCATCTCCTCTCTCACGGAGAACCAGATCATCGCTGCCTTCGGGACCTACGGGGTCATCCTCGTGCTCCTGGTGATGGGGCTGACGAGCGGCCTTGTGGGGCCGACCGGGGCGCAAATCCTCAGGGAGATCAACCTGTTCACTCATCTTCAGGAGTTCCTCAAAGGGGTCCTGGACACTCACGACGTTCTCTTCTACGTGCTCTTCTCTTATTTCTTCCTGTTTCTGACCTTGCGATCTCTTGAATCCAAGCGGTGGAGGGGGTGAGGCCATGAGGGGTGGGACTGGATTGTGGAGGAGACGATCGACTAGGTACGTGTCCCTGATGGTGGTCACAGTCCTCCTCGTCCTAGTGATAGCGACTGTCTTGGACGCCCTCTACAAGA
>CAZOXN010000307.1:0-4318 GCA_964583655.1 uncultured Desulfarculaceae bacterium
CCTTGGGGTCCGCCTCGAACAGGCCGTCGATGTCAGTGAGCATGACCAGCAGTTCGGCCTGGACCAAACTCGTCACGAGGGCGGAGAGCAAGTCGTTGTCTCCGAACTTTATCTCTTCCGTGACCACGCTGTCGTTCTCGTTCACAATGGGCACGATACCCCAGTGAATCAAGGTGGACAAGGTGTTCCTGGCATTGAGAAAGCGCCTGCGATGCCTGAGGTCATCCCGGGTCAACAGGATCTGCGCGACCTTGACACCGTTTCTGCTGAAGGACCTCTCGTAGACCCACATCAGGCGTGCCTGTCCCACGGCAGCAGCCGCCTGCTTCTCAGGGATGCTCGTCGGTCTGCGTCGAAGCCCGATCTTCTTCGTCCCCGCCGCGATGGCCCCCGAGGACACCAGAACCAGATCGCGTCCTTCCGCGCTAATCCGACAGAACTAGTCGGCCAATGCCTGGATGTTATCGGTGTCCAGCCCCCCCTGCTGGGCAGTGAGCACCCCACTGCCCAGCTTCACGACGATCCTGCGAGCGCCACCCAGGAGCTCGGAACGACCCATCCTGGTCTCTCCACCATCCACTCTACCCACCCACAGACCCACCGCCAACCTCGTCAGGCCGAGATCCTCCGCGAATGGCGCGAACGGCCAACAGGAGCCTCGACCTCAACTCCCCGATTCCTTCGCCGGTCAAGGCGCTGATGGCCAGGACCTCGAAGCCCTCTCCCTCCAGGGCCTTGCGGACTTGACCGGCCCTCTCCATGGAGCCTGGTAGGTCGATCTTGTTGAGGGCTATGATCCCAGGCTTCCTGGCTAGACGGCCACTGTACTGGCTGAGCTCCGCCTGGAGGGTCCGCAGGTCCTCCAAGGGGTCTCGACCGTTGCTCGGGTCCAGGTCCAAGACGTAGAGTAGCAGCCGCGTGCGCTCCACGTGTCGAAGGAAGCGAATCCCCAGGCCCACCCCACGATGAGCCCCCTCCACCAGCCCAGGGATGTCCGCCACGGTTATGTAATCACCATCCATGGAGTGCAGGACACCCGGGTAAGGGGCTAGAGTAGTGAAGGGATAAGGGGCTATCTTGGGACGGGCTGCGGACAGGCGGCTCAACAGCGTCGATTTCCCCGCATTGGGCAGGCCGATTATCCCCACATCGGCCAGGAGCTTGAGCTCGAGGAGGATCCACCTCTCTTCCCCGGAGCCTGGTGGGGTGCTGAACCGCGGGGCTTGCCGGGTGGGAGTAGCGAAGCGAGCGTTGCCCTTTCCACCATGCCCGCCACGCGCCACCACCAACCGCTGGCCCTCGGCGGTCAGATCTCCAAGGAGATCTCCGGTCGAGGCGTCTCTCACCAATGTTCCCAGGGGGACCTCGATGATGAGCTCTGGGGCATCACGGCCGTGTTGGTTCTTCCCCCGGCCATGCCCTCCATCCTCGGCAACGAACCGCTTCCGGCGAGAAAAGGCAACGAGGCTTTGACGCTGCGATGTGGCCACCAGCACCACATCACCGCCCCTCCCGCCGTCTCCACCATCAGGGCCCCCTCTGGGGCGAAACCTCTCCCTCAGAAAACTTACGCAGCCTCTACCTCCCCGTCCGGACCTGCAAAGTAGCTTGGCCTCATCCACGAAAGCCATGCGAGCCTATTTCACGGCGGGTCCCTCAGGCTGCGTATACGCTGACGACCCTTCTATTCTTGCCCTTGCTTTCGAAACG
The DNA here is from genome assembly GCA_964583655.1 of uncultured Desulfarculaceae bacterium. GTDB lineage: Bacteria > Desulfobacterota > Desulfocorpusculales > Desulfocorpusculum > Desulfocorpusculum > CAZOXN01. Next base: position 1,711 of record CAZOXN010000307.1, read on the forward strand.
GACTATGCCGTCGATCCTCGAAAACAGCGTGAAATCCCTTCCCATGCCCACGTTGGCACCGGGATGAAACTTGGAGCCGACCTGTCTGACAAGGATGTTGCCAGCCTTTACCCACTGTCCCCCGAAGCGCTTGACTCCGCGACGCTGGCCCTGACTGTCCCTCCCGTTTCTCGAGCTCCCTACGGCCTTCTTATGCGCCACAATGCACCTCCCTTTCGGGCCTACACACGGATTTCCTTGACCAGGACGCTGGTAAAGCCTTGGCGGTGTCCGGTCTTGCGGCGGTAACCCTTCCGTCTCTTCATCTTGAAGATACGAACCTTGGGCCCCTTGCCCTGGCGCACCACCGTGCCAACAACCCGTGCGTCCCGCAACGAAGGCCCTGCGACAACAATTCCGTCCTCCCTTAGGACCATCCTGACCTGATTGAACTCCACCAGACCACCCACCTGGGCCTCTATCTTCTCAACGCACACCAGATCCCCGGGCGACACTCGATACTGCTTCCCGCCACTTTCAATAACCGCGTACATCTGCTCCTCCAGTTCGAACATGACTCGTCATGGGGCGCTCGCCCCTGTGGGACCAGCTCGCCACGGCACCCCCCATTTCACGAGATCTAGACTCCTCAGATCGAGCCCCGAGACTGACGGCAAGGAGGATCGCACCCCCAAGCGACCCAAAACGGCCCTTGCCCCAACGGACCCCGGTCAGTCCTTGGGGATCATGGTTTGGACGTTTGTATGTTAGTCGAACTCCCCCTTTCTTGTCAAATGGCGTCAGCACGCTGTATCTGGACCTGCTCCCTGTGAACCCGGTCATTGGCCTTCACCAGTATCCTTCTTCCCAAGCGGGACTCCAGCTCCTCCAAGCCAGACCTTTCCTCCTCACACAGCCCATGGGCCACATCCGGATGTACCTCGACGATGATGTCCCCGCCGCACCCCAAACCGTGAGCCGCCTCCCGCTGGATCTCGCGCAGGACGTCGTAACAGAGGGTGGTGGTGGACTTCATCCAACCTTGGCCCTCGCAATAGGGACAAGGCTCGCAGAGCTGTCTGCTGATGCCCTCCTTCACCCTCTTGCGAGTCATTTGGACCAGCCCGAGCTCTGAGATCTTCAGGATGTTGGTCCTGCTGCGGTCTCGTTTGAGCGCATCCTTTAGGGCCTGGAACACCTGCTCCCGGCTGGATTCCCGCGCCATGTCGATGAAATCTATGATGATGATCCCCCCGATATTCCGGAGTCTCAGCTGGTAAGCGATCTCCTTGGCCGCCTCCAGGTTTATCTTGAGTATGGTCTCCTCTACGTTGTGCTGCCCGACATATCGGCCTGAGTTCACATCGATGCTCGTAAGTGCTTCAGTCTCCTCGATGAGGATGTAGCCACCGGACTTCAGCCAGATCTTCCTTTCCATGGCCCTGGCGATCTCCATCTCTATGTGGTGGGCGTCGAAGATCGGCTCTTCGTCCTCGTAAAGATGCACCCGGTTCCTGTACTGCGGCAGGTACATGTCCAGGAAGGAGAGGGTCCTCTGGTATTCCCTAGGGGAATCTATCACCAGTCGATCCACTTCGCCCACTAGGAGATCCCGCACCGCGCGAAGGGTCACGTCGAGATCCGTGTAAAGGAGCCTTGGGACCGGACCCCTCTCCCCATTGCGGCGTATCCTCTCCCAAACCTGGATCAAGAACAGCATCTCTGCCTTCAGTTCCTCCTCCTGCGCCCCTTCGCTCGCCGTTCTCACTATGAAACCGAAATCCTTGGGGCGGAGCCTCCTCACTAGCTCCCTCAAGCGAAGGCGCTCTTCCTCGTTATGGATGCGGCGTGAGACACCCACGTGCCCCATGTCCGGCAATAGCACGAGGTTTCGCCCCGGGATGGAGATGTGCGTGGTCACACGAGCCCCTTTGCCACCTATGGGGTCCTTTGCTACCTGCACCATTACTTCTTGCCCCTCTATCAGCAAGTCCTCGACGCCTCGGGAGGATCTGGCCTGCATGTCCGGGGCATCCTCTCCCTTGTAGTCGATCTCCTCCTCTCCCAAGAACTCCTCGTATCGCCCCTCGTCGCTCCTTATGTCGCTGACATATAGAAAGGCGGCCTTGGGCAGCCCGATGTCCACGAAACATGCCTGCATGCCTGGAAGGATCTTGGCCACACGACCCTTGTATATGTTACCAACCAGGCTCTTGTCCCCCTCACGTTCTATGTACAGCTCCACTAGGGTCCCATGCTCCAGGAGGGCCACCCTGGTCTCTTTAGAGGTCACGTTGATGACTAGCTCTCCAGGCATCCGTCCCCTCCACGGATTATCCCCTCAGTGACTTGGTGGCACCCGCTAGCGCCCGAGGATCTCCACCTTTGTCTTGAGGACCCTGACTCTCCTGACGCCATCGTCGTCGAGACCCAGGATGAGACGGAGTAGCTCCAGGATGCGGACCCCACCCTCTGGGTTCGTCAGGACCTGAAGAAGGACGACCCCCGGCATCTCCATCTCCAGGGTCTTCACCAAGGGTCGCACGTCCGTCTCCTCGACCCCATCCTTCCGAGCCCGGCTCAACAAGCAGCGCCCTTGTCCCAGGAATGCCTCTACCCGCTCTTGGAG
>CAZOXN010000308.1:0-4317 GCA_964583655.1 uncultured Desulfarculaceae bacterium
ATCTCCTCCATGATGGGTGAACCTCCCCCATGGACCCCAGCGTACTGCATCACCCCGCCCCATGCCGAGCACGAAAAGTCCGAGATGAAACGGAAGAGGCGGTGCTGGTTCTCAGGCGAGACATCCGGATTGCGAGCCATGTACTTCTCAAGGTAGGCCCTAGTCTCCGGGTTCAGCCACTCCTGCTCGAAGGGGAGCGTGGCCGGAAGCCCTCCTGCAGTGGCGGCCAGGATGTCGTATTCGTGATAGATGTTCTTGCCTGCTAGGTATCGGCCCGTGTTGGAGTAAAGCGCCGCAGGCTCATAGATGCCTGAAGAGGTCTGTCTCCCCTTCACTGCCGCGGCTATACCCGAGGCATAGACCAGCTCCGCGATTATCATCAGTTCGGTGAGATCGTGCTGGATGTGAGGTGCCCTGCCGACCCCGTTGTACTCGGCCACCAAGGCCGTGGCCCCCATGATGATGTCCGTCACTGCCGGATTGCAACCACAGTAGCTGTGCCGGTGGAAGTTGTCGAACAGGAGGGCCATGCGCCCGGCAAACTCCCACTCCCCGCACATGAAGACCCTATCCCAAGGGACGAACACGTCATCGAACACCGTGAAGGAGTCGGAGATCCCGAAGGTGTTCAGGGGCGCCTTGAGCTCCAACCTGGGACGCACATTGGTCACGCGGCAGATGAGCTTGACCCCCTGGGTGTGGGTGGGGATGGCGAACGAAACCGCGTAGTCGGCCTCCTCCTCACGCATCACCCGCGTGGGGACCACCAATATCTCATCTGAGTAAGGGCCCATGGTGTTGTGGATCTTGGCCCCTCGGACGACTATCCCGTCCTTGGTCTTCTTCACCACCCTCAGATAGAGGTCAGGATCCAACTGACCCCCGGGTCTCCTGCTTCTGTCCCCCTTCACATCTGTCTGGGCCGCATTGCCCACCAAATCACCTCTCTGGTAGTACCGGAGGAATTCGAGAAACCTGCGGTGGTAATCCGTCCCCTTGGCATCGTCTATCTCCTTGGAGACCACCCCCATGGCGTTCAAGGTATCCGTGGCCATGCACCTCTGGATGCACCCCCCCACACGGTGGCACAGCCTGCGCGTCATCTCCTGCTTCTTCAGGAGATCCTCCACCCCTCGGTGAACGTGGGTGTAACGGCTTATCTCTTCGCCGGTGAGGTGGGATCTGGTGACCACCAGATCACGGAGTCCTGGATCCAAGGCGGCCCTGTAAGTCTCCTGCACGCAGTTTATCCCTGGGAGGAGCACTGGATCGTCCCTGTCCACGAGTCTCCCGGAGACATAGACGTTCTTGGGGTAACCCCTGAGCCTCTCGAGATATGCCTCTGGGCTGATGATCGCCATTTCTCACCTCCTTGGCCTCGTACAAGCGATCCCCCGCATCCTCCCCAGGACCCCGAATTAGGCCTGGAATGAAGGGTCCATGGGAGGCATGGACGCACCCCCCGGATCCCCCGCACGATCTTGGGGATGTATAGCATGTCGGATGTTTCAAGACAATCGGCCCGCCCCTCGCTACCCATCACGAGCTGCGAAGGAACTATGATGGAGGCACCCGAGGTCATTCAGACGAAAGCAGGAATCCAGGATTTTCACTAGGTAACAACGACACTGGACCACGGTTTTCAGCAGGGCCAGGGTCGAGGGTCAACCCATTCGCATGTCGCCCCACTCGGGGCTGGTTTGAAACCCTCGGGCCGGTCAATGGCCTATGGACGGTGACCAGGAAGTATCGAGGGACTGCTGCGCCCTCGAGGCCGATGCCCCCGAAGGGGTGAGACGGCTGGCGTGCCTCCTTTTACATCTTGCAAAAAACCTTGACGGCCGTCGACCTGGACGGCCTTGGGGGGACCCCCTCGGTCCTGCTAGTGGATGGGCGGTGCGCCTGCCTTTGCAAGTCCAGCCTCCTCAGCTCGCCGACGATGGCACGGTGCTTGCTTTTTGCCCCCTAGGATTCGGGACTGCGATGCCCAAAGGACACATCCGTTGCGACTGGAGCTCCGCAAGAGGATCTTCCTGAACTTCGTCTTGCTGGTTGCCCTCTTCGGGATACTGGCCTCTCTGATGGGGGCCTTTATCATCAATCGCACGACCCTGGACGAGGCCCAGAGGAGCGTGAGCCTCAATCTGCGCTCCGCCTGGAGCGTCCTCAACAGCAAACTCGATGAATTGAGGGTCTTGGTGAGTGTGCTCGGCACCGGCAAGCGCGTGGCCAGCGCATACCTCACCTCAGAGGAATACCCTTCCTACTCCGCCTCCCTCGAGGCCGCAAGGCGTCAGTGCGGCTTCGACTTCCTCTCCCTCACGGACGACAGGGGCCGGGTCATGCTCCGCACTCTCGAGCCTTACAGGACCGGGGACGATCTCTCCAACGATCCATTCGTCAGCGCCGCCCTCAAAGGCCAAGCCTTGAGTGGTTTTGCCATCCTCGGACCCGGCAGGCTCTCCATGGAAGGTGGTGACCTGGAGGAACGCGCATTCATGGCCTTCGAGCCCACCCCCAAGGCCAAGCCGCGGGCCAAGACATCCGAGTCCTCAGGCATGGCCCTCATCGCGGCCGCCCCTGCCAGGGATGAAAAAGGCAATGTCGTAGGTGCCCTGTACGCGGGGATCCTCCTCAACCGCAACCACGCCCTGGTGGATCGCATCAGGTCCATCGTCTTTGAGGAGAGACTCTACGACGGCCGTCAGATGGGAACGGTCACCATCTTCCAGTGGGACGTGCGCGTGGCCACGAACGTGGTGCTCCCCAACGGCAACAGGGCCATCGGGACCCGAGTGAGCGCCGAGGTCTACGACAAGGTCCTGGAGAATGACCAGAACTGGTACGACCGGGCCTTCGTGGTGAACGACTGGTACATCAGCGCGTACGATCCCATCCACGACGTGGAGGGCAAGGTCATCGGGATACTCTACGTCGGGCTCCTGGCCAAGAAGTACGATGACATGAAGAGGGCCCTCTGGAAGCTCTACGCAGGTCTCTCCCTGGCTGTGTCCCTCGTCCTCCTGGCCGTTGGGTTCATCTTCGCCAGGCGACTGACTGGATCCGTGGCGAGGCTAGCAGAGGCCGCTGGGAGGATAGCCAAAGGCAATCTCGACCTCAGGGTACCCGACCCCCCGACCGACGACGAGGTCCGAGACCTTACGCGAGCGTTCAATGCCATGGCCTGCAGCCTCCGCGACAGGGAGGAGAGGCTCAAGGCGGTCAACGCCGAGCTGGAACGCGCCAACAGCTCCCTCCAGCTCCTCAACTCCAACTACCTGGACATGCTGGGGTTCGTCTCCCACGAACTGAAGAACACCTTGGGGGTGATCTATACGTCGGCCCGAACCCTGGACCTCGGACTCGTGGGACCACTGGGCGAGCCCCAGGCGGCCTTGGTCCGGGGCATCTCCCGCAGCGTAGAGGCCGCTGTGGCCATGACCCGCAACTATCTGGATCTGGCCAGGATCGAGAAGGGAGAGCTCCAGGTTCGGCCCAAGGCCATGGACCTCATCGAAGAGGTGGTGAACCCCGTGATGGAAGAGTTGGCATCGGCCATCTCGGAAAGAGGCATTACCGTGGAAAAGGAGATCCCGGTGGGCCTCAAGGTGGAGGGGGATCCGGCGTTGCTTCGGGTGGTCTACAAGAACCTCTTGGGGAACGCCCTGAAATACGGTCGCCCCCAGGGGAATGTCAGGCTCGGGTGCCGGCGAGAGGGAAGGGATTATCTCTTGGAGGTCTGGAACGATGGCAAGGGCCTCTCGCCGGAGCAGCTATCTCGTCTCTTCGGGAAGTTCGTGAGGTTCCACGAAGACCGGGAGACCGAGAGGAAGGGCACGGGCCTCGGGCTCTTCATCACCAAAGAGATCGTTGAAAAACATGGGGGGAGGATCTGGGCCGAGTCCTGCGAAGGCGAATGGATAACCTTCCGCTTCACCTTGCCGGCACCCGAAGAACGAGGAGACCATTGAACCTCCCTCCTTTACAAGGTGTAAAAAATACTGGCAGACTGGATCCGTCTCTCGAATGCCATCCCACCATCCGACCCTGAAATCCCACGTGGTTCTGAAGGGTTGATCTCCTCGGCCATCCCCGATCCCCCTGGCATAACGGTTGCTTTTCTCTGGAAGGGCGAGGCCAAAGATGGTCAAACGCCGGTTCAGGCCGAAGGATTGGGGCGTTCTCCAAGATCTTGAAGAGATGACAGGAGGAGCGATCCGTGCCACGAAAACAAGCCTTGGATATGAGGGCGGAGGGGCAAGAGTTCACATCGGAACAACTGGCCGCCGTGGACGCTGTCATGGAGCGGTACAGGGA
>CAZOXN010000309.1:0-4308 GCA_964583655.1 uncultured Desulfarculaceae bacterium
TCTGGCCTGCATCTGCGTCCCGGCGGAGGATGTGCCAGGGGTGCTTCTGGACTGTATCGAGAGGAAGATCCCAGGGGCCCAGGTCCTCACCTCAGGTTTTGCCGAGACAGGAGACCCGGCTGGCATCGCCCTGCAGAGGGAGGTCGGGCGGATCGCCCGCAGAGGGATCGCGGTCTTGGGGCCCAACTGCTTCGGCATTCACTGCCCCAAGGGAGGGGTCACCATCATCCCCGGCTTCGATTTCTCCAGGGAGCATGGGGGCGTTGGGCTCATCTCCCAAAGCGGCGGGGTTGCGGCGGACTTCGGCCACGAGGCCCAGGCAGCGGGTCTTGGCATGAGCAAGATCATCTCCTTTGGAAACGGATGTGATCTCGATTCATCGGAGCTCCTGGAGTACCTGGCCGAGGATCCCGAGAGCCGTCTCGTCGGGGCCTACATAGAGGGCATGCAGGATGGCAGGCGCTTCTTGCAGGCCTTGAGCCGGGTCACCCGGAGCAAGCCCGCCGTGATATGGAAGGGGGGACTAACCCCCCAGGGGGGGAGGGCCGCGCGCGGCCACACTGGGGCCTTGGCGGGAGAGGCTGGGATCTGGGGCGGGGCCCTTGCCCAGGCCGGCGCCTTGGCGGTCCAGGGGCTGGAGGAGATGCTGGATTCGCTGGTGGCCTTGAACTCCCTCCGCGGTCTCGGCCGGAGGATCGCCCTCATCGGCGCAAGCGGTGCCGGTGGGGTCCACTCATCCGACCTCGCCCATAGGTGGGGTCTTGCCGTGGAGCCGTTTGGACAAGAGACTCAACGGAGGCTCAGGGGGATCCTGCCTGCGCCTGGAAACAGCGTTGCCAACCCCTTGGATACAGGGATGCCTGCCCTGCCCTTGGAGACGCTGGTGGCGCTCATGGAGGAGGTCCTCAGGAGGGAGCCCGTTGATCTCATGATCGTCACCCTGCTGCTCCATCCCTTGATGGTCGTCTTCCCCACCTATCTGACGATGGACGGCCTTGATCCGCCAGGCAGGGGGAGCTACCTGAGCGACCTCCTGGAGGCGGCCTCCCGCATGAAAAAGATCAGCGGCAAGGAGATGCTTATGGTTTGGGAAAACCGGGCCAAGAGGGTGGAAGACCTGGAGGTGGAGGGGATAGTGCGGGTGATGCGGCCACGTTTTCAGGCCGAGGGTATCCCGGTCTTCCCGAGCGTGGAGAGGGCGCTCAGGGCCGTGAGGAACGCGCGGCTCTTGGGACACAGGTGCCGAGGGGCGTGTTGAATTCCCATGTCCAATTCCCTGGAGGATCCAACCCGCGTGTGATATCTTATCCTGCAGGGGGCAAAGGGCATCCCGAGAAAAGGATCCGAGGAGGTGGGCGATGAGCGATGTTCAGCCTCAAGGAGAGGCCCTTCGAAAGGCGGTGAAGTGGATCTCGGAGAAGATCCAGGATCCAGGATGCCCGCCCAAGTACAAGCTGATAGAGGATGCGTGCGTTAGGTTCACCCTCTCTGCATCCGACGCAGAGTTCCTTCAACGCTTCCTGAAGGGTGGCGAATGACTCAGACCCTCTGCTCCAGTAGCCTGGGCGACTGGGCCCCCGCAAACCAGGCGATACCTCCTACCGAAGAAACCGCTGGAACCACTTCAGGCTCAGCTCAGTGGCTCGAATCCTGAGGGCCGGGTCCGTGAAGCGGTGATCGGCATGGGGCAAGACATGGAGATCCTTGGGTTCGGACGCTATGGCGTAGATGCGCTGGGCATGGGCCTCTGGGACGACCTCATCGCGCTGCCCGTGGATGACCATCAGGTGATGAATCCGACGGCCCTTGGACGCCAGATCATGATTTTGGAGATCCTCGTAGAAGGCCGGGCCGATGGAGGCCATGTCAGGGTCGTCCCTCAGTTCTGAGAGCCCCTTTAGGTCGAACGGGGTGGCCCAGACGCACACTGCCCCGATGTCCCCCCTCTTGGCGAAGACCAGGAGGGAGACGTAACCGCCCATACTGCTCCCCAAGAGCCCCACTGGGCCTTCCCAGCCGAGGTCTCTTCGTACGTGATCCAAGACCGCCTCCAGGTCCTCCACCCTCCCGGAGACGGTGGTGTCCTTGATGTCACCCCCGCTGCTCCCACATCCCCGGAAGTCGAACCTGAGTGCGGCCATCCCCTCCTGGGCGAAGGTATCTGCCATGAGCCTGAACTTCGGGCTCTCCATGGAGCTGATGAGACCGTGGGACAGGATCACGCACGGTCCGGTCACGTCCAGGGATGGACTATGAAGGACCCCGTGTATGTCCTGACCGCAACACGATATCCTGATCTCGGTGAGCGTCATCCACCCTTTCTCCTGCTCACAGCGAGATTTCCTCGACGTACTCGCCATCCCCAGCCTTTTTTGCGCGCACCAGGCGGAGGCGTGCCTCTTGCGAGGTCGCTGTCGGCTGGATGCCCAGACGGACTTGGATCCCGAAGTCCTGCTCCAGGGAGGCCAATTCCTTTCGCATCTCGTTGAGTAGGTAGCTCCCGGTCAGGAAAGGGAGGTCGCCCTCCACCCTCACCAGATTGCCCTTGGCGGCAGCCCCCTGGATCCTCCTATACACCTGCAGGGCCTGGGCCTCGGCGGACTTCACCTTCCCCGTCCCCCTGCACTGGGGGCAGGTGTCGTACGCGCTGGACTCCAGGGTCGGCCTCAGCCGCTGCCGGGAAAGCTCCATGAGCCCGAAGCCTGAGATCTTGGAGGTCCTGACCCTGGCCTTGTCCCCTTTGAAGGACTCCTTCAAGGCCTTCTCCACTTCCGAGATGTGCCTCTTGTCCTGCATGTCTATGAAGTCAATGACTATCAGGCCTCCGAGATCCCGCAAGCGCAGTTGCCGGGCGATCTCCTGGGCCGCCTCCAGGTTCGTCTTGAAGGCGGTGGTCTCTGGGTCCTCCCTGATGGAGCTCTTGCCTGTGTTGACATCTATGGCTACCAGCGCCTCGGTGGGCTCTATCACGATGGTCCCGCCTGACTTGAGGCGGACCTTGTGGCCATAGATCGACTGGATCTGTTCCTCTATCTGGTACTTGTTGAAGATAGGGCCCTTTTCCTTGTGCAGCTTCACCATCTTGGTATGTCTCGGCATGGTGGCCCGAAAGAAGTCTTGGATCTCCACGAAGAGGTCAGGATTGTCCACCAGGACCTCCTCCACGTCTGGGGCGAGGTAGTCCCGGATGGTCCGGATGGCGAGGTTGCTCTCCTGATAGATCAGGGCAGGCGGGGTCGCCTTCTTGGCCTTCTGGGCGATGGTCTGCCAGAGCCTGCGCAGGGATCGCGCCTCTCGTGCCAGCTCGTTCTTGCCGCGTCCCTCGCACGCCGTGCGCGCGATGAAGCCCATTTCTTCCGACGGGTTGATCTCGTCCAGGAGGGCCTTCAGCCTCTCGCGCTCCGCTTCGTCCTGAATCTTCCTGGAGACCCCGTTCTTTGACCGGTAAGGCATGAGGACCAAGTACCTGCCCGGCAGGGATATGAAGGTCGTCAAGAGCGCACCCTTCTCCCCCCTCGGATCTTGGGACACCTGAACCAGCACGTGCTGGTTTCGCTCCAGGGCCCTGTGTATGGGCACCGGTCCGTTGGGGTCCTTCCTCACCTGCGCCTTATAATACTTGGAAAGCACATCTTCGGCTGGCAGGAAGCCGTTCTTGATCCCCCCGTAATCGACAAATGCAGCGTCGAGGCTCGGTTCGATCCGGCTCACCACCCCCTTGTAGATGTTGCCGCTTATCTGTTCCCTGCTCGTGGTCTCCACCCCGAGCTGCTGCAATACCCCGTCTTCCACGATCGCCACACGTATCTCGTCCTCGGCCGTGGCGTTGATGAGCATCTTCTTGGGCATGATTCTCCTTCCGCATGAAAGATGATTAGGCTCCCGGTCCTCGGTGACCAGACCCTTGCATAACATAGCGTAGCGCACGGGAAATGACAAACAGATTGTTTCGTTGGCCCTTATTCGCCGTGGAAAAAAGTCTCCCATTGCCGGGACCCTCCATCGCTTTGACAGCCGGACGGGAAAGGGATTACCATACGGCCTCGGTGCTGCTATGCGGGGATTCTCCTCCGTCATCAACAGATAACCGGGAGTTGGAACGTGCGACCTGGTTTCCTTTGGGGCGTGGCCACGTCTGCCTTTCAACTGGAAGGCTCACCGTGCGCGGACTGGACCTCGTGGGACTGCGCTTTGCAGGACTACCCTCAGGTGACGGCCCATTACGAACGATTCCGGGAGGACCTGGGTCTCCTCAGGGAGCTTGGGGTCAATGCGTACAGGTTCTCTCTGGAGTGGAGCCGTATCCAG
>CAZOXN010000310.1:0-4298 GCA_964583655.1 uncultured Desulfarculaceae bacterium
ACATCTGAGATCTTGGCTAGCCCAGTGAGAGCGTGAAGTAGCAGGCCTTGTCCCGATGAAGAGGGAACTGAAAGCTTGTTGGAGAGTATATACCTCTTGGAAGTTCTTCCGTAGCTGCGTACACCGACGGAAGTCGGACGCCCGTTCCAATTGAATCCGGACGCTGATTCCAATCAAAGCCGGACACTTATTCCGATTCATTCCGGACACTGATTCCGATGGAAGCCGGACACTGATTCCAGTGGATGGGCCGGGTGTATGGTTGGGGGTGGGGCGGCGCTGGATGAATCCCAGCTCGGCCGTTGTTACCCTTTTGGGGGGATTTCCCATCAGGAGGGGACGATGGCTGCAAGGAGGTTGTCCATGCGCAAGGTCAGGGAGGTTCTGAGGTTGAGATTGGCAGATGGGATGAGCATCCCCCAGATAGCCTGCAGCTGCAACATCGGTAGGGGCACGGTGCAGGAGTATCTGCTGAGGGCCAGGCTTGCGGGGTTGAGCTGGCCCTTGCCCGAGGCCCTGGATGATGGGAGCTTGGAGCGGATGTTGTATCCTCCTGCGGATCCTGTGAGGGCCCAAGCGGTGGGGATGCCCCCCATGGAGGAGATCCACCGTGAGCTCAAGCGCAAGGGGGTGACCCTTCAGCTCCTGTGGCAGGAGTACAAGGGGCGCTGTCCCGATGGGTATGGGTATAGCCGTTTCTGTCAGCTGTATCGTCAATGGGAGGGCAAGCTGCATGTGTCGCTTCGCCAAAGCCATCGGGCAGGGGATAGGCTCTTTGTGGACTGGGCGGGACAGACTGTCCCTGTTGTGGATCCACACACAGCAGAGGTACGGCAGGCGTATCTATTTGTGGCGGTATTGGGTGCCAGCAACTACACCTTTGCCAAGGCTTACCTCTCCCAGCACTTGCCCTTGTGGATCGAGGCCCATGTAGAGGCCTTCAGGTTTCTGGGGGGAGTCCCTGAGATCCTGGTGCCCGACAATACCAAGACTGGTGTGACCCACCCCTGCTACTACGAGCCAGACATCAACCGCACCTACCACGAGATGGCGGCCCACTATGGCTGTGTGGTGATCCCCACCAGGGTACGAGCACCAAGGGATAAGGCCAAGGTGGAAGCCGGGGTCCTGGTGGCCGAGCGCTGGATCGTGGCTGCGTTGCGAAACCGGAGCTTCTTCAGCCTCGGTGAGCTCAACTGTGCCATCAGGGAGAAACTAGATCTTCTCAACAACCGCAAGATGCAAAAGGTGCGAAGTAGCCGAAGAGAGCTTTTCGAGTGCCTGGATCGGCCTGTTCTCAAGGCCCTGCCCGCTGTCCCTTACCAGTATGCCCAGTGGAAGACAGCCAGGGTCCATGTGGATTACCACGTGGAGGTCCAAGGCCACTACTACAGCGTCCCCTACCAGCTCATTGGCCAGAGGGTGGATGTGAGGATCACCTCGCTGACAATTGAGATCCTCCTCAGGGGCAAGAGGGTGGTAAGCCACGTTCGAAGCTCCAAGCGCGGGGGTTACACAACGTTAGCCGAGCACCGTCCCAAATCCCACCAGAGATACCTCCAGTGGAGCCCCTCGCGGATCATCCGCTGGGCTGCCAAAAATGGCCCCTGCACCGAGCAGTTGGTCACCAAGATCCTCCAGAGCAGAGCCCACCCCGAGCAGGGCTTCCGCTCCTGTTTGGGGATCGTGCGGCTGGCCACCAAGCACTCCCCCGAGCGGCTTGAGGCCGCATGCCTCAGGGCCCTGGCCCTGAGGGCATACTCATACAAGAGCGTGGCCTCCATCCTCCGAAATGGCTTGGACAAAGAACCCTTGAGTGAAGATCAGGCATCCACCCCAGCGCCGATCCATTCCAACATCCGAGGACAGCACTACTACCACTGAGAAAGGGGGGAAAGAGCACTCATGCTCGAGCAGCCAACCATCGAGAAACTCCACGCCATGCAGCTAGGGGCCCTGGCCCAGGCCTTCAAGGAGCAGTTGGATGACCCCGCCATGGACGAGCTGCCCTTTGCCCAACGCTTTGGCCTCATGGTGGATCGCCTTTGGATCTGGCGGGAGGACAAGCGCATGAGGCGGCTCTTGAAAAACGCCAAGCTCAAAGTTCAGGCTTGTCCCGAGGACATCGACTACCGTACCCCCAGGGGAATCGACAAATCGGTGCTTTTGGCCCTGCTTAGCTGCTGCTGGATCCCCAAACACCAAAACGTGCTCATCACCGGCCCCACCGGTGTGGGCAAGACCTTCATAGCCTGCGCCCTGGCCCAGAAGGCCTGCCGGGAGGGGATCACAGTGCTCTACAGCCGCGCCCCGAGGCTCTATCACGACCTCGCCATAGCCAAGGCCGACGGATCCTATGCCAAGCTCATGGACCGGCTGGCCCGCACCAAGGTCCTCCTTATCGACGACTTCGGCCTGGCCCCCATGACAGACCCTGAACGAAGAAACCTCCTGGAGGTCATAGAGGACCGCCACCTCACAGCCTCCACCATCCTCACCAGCCAGCTCCCCCTGGAGAACTGGCACGAGGTCATCGGCGATCCCACCCTCGCAGACGCTATCCTGGATCGCCTCGTTCACAACTCCCACAAGATCGCCTTGAAAGGAGAGTCCATGAGGAAAAAACGTTCAACCTTGACAGAGACCCAAGACTGTGAGAAACCCTGAAACACCACCACGCCCCGGCGTGCCAGCGTCGCTTCGCTCCGACCCACTGCACGCTACGGTCCGGAATAGGTGGAGGCAATAAACTGGAATCACCGTACCCCTTTGAAGTGGAATCAGTGTACCCCAATGGATTGGAATCGCTGTACCCCTTTCGGTCGGAATCGGTGTACCTCAATCGTCGGAATACGCAACACTATTGCCAACCATTCAGCTGGAGTGCAAATAATGATAGCGCGCCATAAGAGCATGCCACCTCTTAAGCTCCTGCGGCCTGGCAAGGCGCAAATGCACATCGAGTGTCTGCTGGCCGGCACTCACGGTCATAACGGCCGGCATAGTAACAGAGTCGAAGAGAAAAAGCCAGTCTTTTTTGCGATTCGTTCACTTACAGAGATGTCTAGGACTTTGACGGGGCCCTGACTTTCTTAGTTGGAGGTGTTGTATGAAAGGGAAAACAGTATTCTTTGTGGCAGTATTATTGCTAATGGCCATGGGTGGCATATCGCAGGCCTTTTCAGCCCCAGACCTCATGAAGACAAAGGAAGAAGGGCAAGCAGAAAGGCTAAAGACTGCCCTATCCAGGGTTAGTATTCCCTTCATAGAAAACCAGGGGCAGACGGATGGAAAAGTAGCCTTCTATGCCAGGACCTTTGGAGGCACTCTCTTTGTGACAAAGGATGGAGAGCTTGCCTATTCCCTGCCCAAGTATGAAAAGGATGAGACAGGAAAGGCAGAGTCAGCAGGCGGGGTGGCCTTAAAAGAGAGGCTAATCGGAAGTAAACCAGTAAATCTCAAAGGAGAAAGCCTCTCACAAACAAAGGTGAACTACTTCATAGGCAAGGACCCTTCCAAATGGAAAAGCAGCATAAACACCTATGAGATTGTAAGCCTTGGAGAGGTCTATGAAGGCATAGAGTTGAAGCTAAAGGCCTATGGAAGGAATGCAGAAAAACTCTTTTATATAGGGCCCTATGGAGAACCTTCAAAGATAGCCTTAGCAATAGAAGGAGCAGAATCTCTTAAGACAGACCCCAGGACTGGAGACCTCATAGCAGAGACAGCCTTAGGGGAGATAAGATTTACAAGGCCGGTAGCCTTCTATAAGGACAATCCAAAAAAGAAGATTGAAGTATCTTACGAGGTAAAGGATAATACCTACACCTTTGCCCTTGCCAAATATGACAGGACAAAGACCATAGTCATAGACCCCCTTCTCGCCTCAACATTTATCGGGGGAAGTAGTGAGGAGTATGGCTATTCCATGGCCCTTGACAGCGCAGGGAGTGTCTATGTGACGGGAGAGACAGTCTCATCCGACTATCCCACGACAACTGGGGCCTATGATACACAATGTGGCACGGATGGGACATGTAATGATGGTTCTTTCGATGTTTTTGTCTCGAAGCTGAATAGCGACCTGAGCAGTCTTCTCGCCTCAACATTCATAGGTGGGAGTGGTGATGACGGGGGCTATTCCATAGCTATTGACAGCTCAGAGAATGTCTATGTGACGGGATATACAGATTCATCCGACTATCCCACTACAACAGGGGCTTATGATACAGACCATAATGGTGGTTATGATGATGTAAGTGGTCACTGGGGTCTTCTTCCATGAGCGTCATTCATGG
>CAZOXN010000311.1:0-4284 GCA_964583655.1 uncultured Desulfarculaceae bacterium
CCACCTGACGGACCTGGGGTGAAGGGCGGCATGGCCCAAGGCCGTGAGCAGCTCGCCCACGAAGGCAAGGACCTCGTAAATGTCCTTCACCAACCGAGTGGTGGCCCCCCCGATGTATTCGAAAAAGCCCTCCTTGGCATAGGACGGTTTTAGCGTCGGGGCCCTCAAGGCCTTTGGATCCAGAAGGCCCATGATCCCCTTGGCCCTCTCGTTCAGGTTGATCAACCTGACCGGGATGGATCTAGCCCCTGCCTCTGTCTGCAACTGCTCTAAGAGGAGGGCCCCGGCGCTGTCCAGGTACTCCAATCCCTGGAGGTCCACCGTCACCCCGGACGCTGGGATGTCGCGCCAGAGAGGCTCCATGTCCTCCATGGCAGCCTTGAGGTCCTCCAAGGCCAGACGGCCGGAGATCGAGATGGTCACCTCTCCCCCCTCTCCCTCCTTCCGGGATACGCTGTAAGTGCCCTTGCGGTCCATCAGCCCCTTCCAGGCATCGAGAGGCGGCGACTCGGCGGAAAGAAAGGCCGCGATCTCCCGCCCCGGCTCACAGATGAAGATTGATACCACAACCAAGGGAGAATTCAAATAGTTCGGCGGGACGATTCGGGTCAAGGAAAGGGGTTGTTTGGCCCTCACAGAAGAAAGCCCAGAGCACAGAAGTCAATAGTCAAGGTGTTGAGAAGGCTTACGCTACCCAGGATTGGGGCCTTGACGGCTCTTTGCGCCTGTGTTATAGATTACTACACGATACGCGGTCCTTTAGGAAACCCGCCGAAAAGGGTAAGTGCCGAGCCGCTGATTTGCAACATCTCGATCAGCCTGCATCCGGGCCGAGGCCTCTGGGTCTCTTGGCCCTGTTCAGGATTTCCAGCTCTCTGGGACAAAGGCTGAACCGGGTTGGTGCCGGGGAAATCTGCGGGGTTGATGGGTTTCCTTGTCGTGATATGCGGCCGTTGGTCCGATGGGACAGATGTATGGGAGGACAACTTTTTCTCTGTTTCGTTGTCTAAAGGTTTATTCGAGGATTGATGAAGAGGGGGGGGATCGATTTGGCAAGTTCTCAGAGTTGCGCCGAGCTTGAGCGCGCTGGAGTCGAGTTGATAGATTGCGCTAGGCAACCAGGAAGGCTGCGTATATCAAGGCACGCCTGTGCACTCCGATACCTCTTGGCCCAGAAGGCTCAGACAGACTACCCCAACGACGAGTTTGGAATGGCCCTCAAGGCCGGTCTAGACATCTGCAAGAACTGCCCTGATGGCCGCAGCCGCTCCAAGGGCATGAAGAAGAGGTGAGGCCTCGTGGCCTGGCCATTTAGGCTATCGCAGTGGGTATGGGACGTCTTGACTTCGGATCGTCTTGCATACTGTCGGGCAATGGAACGCCTCTCTTCAGATGCTGGCAGTAAAGTGTGGACCGATGATCGCGGGTCTCCGAGAGCCCATCCTGCAGCGCATGAGGGGAGATGCGCTGCATCTGTGTCGTGAGGCCATCGGGGCTGCGGACCCGGAGGAGGGCGTCCGGCGTCATCTTGTTGCGCGCGACGGGTTCCTCCTGGCCGGAGGGACATCTCTGCCGTTGGCCGATTTCCAACGCATCCTGGTCGTTGGTGCGGGCAAGGCATCGGCCTCCATGGCCAAGGCCGTGCAGGGTCTACTAGGGGAGCGGATCCATTCTGGGGTCGTCCTGGTGAAGGATGGCCACGGCCTGCCTTTGGATAGGATCGAGGTCCTGGAGGCCGGCCATCCCATCCCGGACGAACGGGGAATCATTGCAACCGGTCGCGTGTGCACCCTCGCACGGACAGCCGGCAGAGAGGACCTGATCATATGTCTCCTCTCCGGCGGTGGGTCCGCCCTCCTCGTCTCCCCGGCAGAGCCCGTTACACTGAGGGACAAACAAGTCGTCACCGAGATACTGCTGGCTTGCGGGGCAACCATTCACGAGATAAACAGCGTGCGCAAGCACCTGTCCCAGGTCAAGGGAGGCCATCTCGCGCGGCAGGCCTGTCCAGCCACTGTCTTGACCTTGGTGCTGTCAGATGTCGTAGGTGACGACCTGGATGCGATCGCATCGGGGCCGACCGTGCCGGATCGGAGCACATTCCGCGACGTGGCAGCGGTGTTCGACCGCTACCAGATATGGGACAAGTTACCCTTCTCCGTTTCCCAACGCGTGCGAAGGGGACTCTCGGGCGAGGTCTCTGAGACCCCCAAGCCTGGTGATCCGGTATTCGACAGATGCCATGTGGAGTTGGTTGGTACCAATCTCTTGGCCCTCGAGGCTGCGAAGCGAGCTGCGGAGTCCATGGGGTACAGAACTCTCATCCTGTCCGCTGGCATGGAGGGAGAGACCGGCGAGGTGGCGAGGATGCACGCGGCCGTGGCCAAGGAGATTTTGAGATCGGGAAACCCTTTGCCCCCCCCCGCGTGCATCCTTTCCGGAGGGGAGACCACCGTGACATTGCGTGGCGGGGGAAGGGGAGGTAGAAACCAAGAGTTCGTCCTGGTTGCGGCCGTTGCCCTGCAGGGAGCAGAGCACGTCGTGGTCCTCAGCGCTGGCACGGACGGCACGGATGGCCCTACCGATGCCGCAGGGGCGGTCTGCGATGGCCGTACGGTCTCAAGGGGCAAGGAAAAGGGTTTGGACGCGGAGGACCACCTCAGACGCAACGATGCATACCCGTTTTTCCAAGCGCTAGGGGACCTGGTGATCACAGGCCCCACTAGGACCAATGTGATGGATGTGAGGATGCTTCTGGTCAGGACGCCATGAACCGGAAGGAGAGCCCTTCATGGAACTCTATCTCATGCAACACGGCGAGGCCCTCCCCGAGGAGGCAGACCCGGAGAGGGGCCTGAGCGAGGTCGGCCAGCAACAGGCCTTGGCCGCCGGCGCAGCCCTTGCACGTTTGGGGGTCGAACTGGGCAAGATCGTTTCAAGCCCCAAGAAACGGGCGCATCAGACCGCAGAGGCTGTCGCCAGGGCCCTGGCGTTTTCGCCAAGGGGAATAGCCACCATGAAGGCGTTGGAACCGTTGACCCCTCCAGAGGAGACCATAGGGGGGTTGAGGGCCATGGGCGGAGATACCTCCATCCTCTTGGCAGGTCATCTTCCTTCCCTGGCCGAGGTGGCTGCATATCTCATGGACTGCCAGAGGCGCATCGCCTTCCGCATGGGCGGCATCGGATGCATCGACGTGGAGCGGTGGGAGCGAGGCGGGGGAAAGCTCCTTTGGTATATCACCCCCGAACAAGTGAGCAGGATAGCGGGCTAGACAATGGTCTCGAGGCCAAGATCGAATGCGTCTGGCCTCAGGGACCCTGACTTGCCCATTGGGGGCGTCCGAGATCCCCGACAGGGGGGACATGCCACTGCGTCCTCGATTGGCTCTGGAGGCGAGGAGTATGGACGAAAACCTGTGCCCACAGTGCGGTGAGATCCTTGGCACTCATGTGAATTGCCCTATGTGCATGAAGTACTTGGTCATAGAGGGGGCATCCATGATCCGGCCGGAGGACGTGAAAGATGCCCGTGAGAAGGCAGAGGAGTGGTTCAGAGGTCGAGGCAAGGATGGCCCTCCTGAACTGATCTCCGAGGTGCGGAGACTGTATGGAATGATCTGCGACCACCTCTCGGGCAGCACGGTTGACTACCCCTCAAGGACCATATCACTGGCCGCCTTCGGGATCCTGTACGTTGTCAACCCCATGGACCTGATCCCGGACCCTATCAGGATGGTGGGGTACTTGGATGACAGCGTGATGTTGGGGTGGGTGACGGAAGCCATGGGAGACTCATCGAACAAGTAGCGTCAGCACGCGAGGGACGATCTACTCCAAGTCAGTCATCCATGAGGCGGGGAGGATTGCTCAATAGGCAGTAGCATAGCAAGCCTACGGGGAACACGGGGGCTGCGCTGGCTTCGTCGAGGCATTGAACCCATGACAAACGACTGCTCGACTTACCTTCGGGACGCAATCCAATGATTTTTCCCTTGAATTTGTCTTGAAGAGCCCTTAATATAACTACGCAGTTGCCATACACGGTGGCTTCATACATTCAAAAAGGCCTGTACGGGAGGAAGGGATGATGGAAGAAAAACATCTTCTCGAGATCACCAGCGAGATAGTGAAGGCTCAGGCATCCCACGCTGCCATGACGCCAGACGACATGACCGAAGCCCTGAAAAAGGTGTACAAGGCCCTTAAGTGGATCTCTGCCCAAGAGGAAAAGGCCGCCAAGGACGAGGAAGGCATTGGCATCTCGGGGCTGGATTCCATTCAA
>CAZOXN010000312.1:0-4272 GCA_964583655.1 uncultured Desulfarculaceae bacterium
CGAAAACGACCAGGATCGTCCAGGCCAAGTCCAAAAGCGGCGCCACGTTGATGTCCTCCACTGCCCTTTCCTCGTAGATGTCCTTGCGCATCACTTACCTCCGTACATGCGGTCGGCCTTGAGATGAAACTCGTCCACGAAGATGTTGATGTCCGCGGTGATGTCCTTGATCTTTCCGAGCAGGAAGTTGTAAGCGAAAAGCGATGGGATGGCCACCAGAAGTCCGAAGACCGTGGTCCCCAGCGCGGAGGAGACCCCCGGGGCCATGGCCAGGATGTTCCCCTCTCCCGCCTCCACCATGGCGGCGAATGTGTTCATGACCCCCCACACGGTCCCCAACAGCCCCAGGAAGGGCCCGCCGCTGATTCCCGTGGTGAGTACTACCAACCAGGCATTGAGCCGCCGGCTCTCCCTCAGGGCGGCCTTGTCCAGGACCGAACGGATGGCATCCAGGGCCTTGGGAGTGAGTCTATCCGCGGGGTGCGGATTCCCTGATTCGGTCAGCCAGGACTGCAGCTCCCGGTATCCGGCTTCGTAGATGCGGTAGACCGGAGCGTTCTGGAAGGCCTCCGCCTTCCCCTCCAGGGAAACCAGCTTCTCAAGCCCCTCGAATTCGTCCAGAAAGGCCTCGTTGCCCCGTGCCGCCGTGCTGAGGGAGAACGCCTTGGTCACGAACACAACGAAGCCCGCGGCCCCAAGCACCACGAGGATTCCGATGATCAACCACCCGTCCAGCGTGGTGTTCTTGGCCACGATCCGGAGGTAGTCCACGGTCTTGAGAAAATAGGAGGCCAGGTCCCCGGCGGCCCGTCCCAGCTCGTCGTCCCCGTAGATCAGCAGTGCGGCCTCTGGCCCCTGACTCCGAAACGCAGCCTTGATCCAAGCCGAGGACCTAGGCGTGTTGGCCAGCTGTAACTCGTCCAGCTCGCCGGCATAGCCATGATCCCCTTGCGGGGAGGAGCCGATGAAGAGGTTCCCGGACAGCTCCGGGATGGCCACCGGACCCTCTTTGGAGGCCACCTCCGCGCCATCCACGTAGATGGCGACGCGCTTTCGCGGTTCGATGGTCACGGCCAGGTGATGCCATCCTTCCCCCGGAATCTGAGCTGTCTTGTCCGTGGTGAACCCCTCCCCGGCCCCGGTCCCAATGCGGCAGTAAGGTGCGTACCCATCCACGCCGATGACCAGGGAGCGCTGCCCCCCCTCTGCATGCAGTAGGTAAGCATCTGCCTGGGGGCCGCTCATCCGGATCCAGGCGGAGAAGGTCAAGCCGTTTTGAAAGCTTAGGGTGGGCGTGTGGGGAACCACGATGCGATCTCCGGCCCCGTTGAGGCTGACTCCGTTGCCGACGACCGCGGGCAAGCGGCCCCCCACGAACTCGGAGGCGTGGTTCTTGTTGGCTGTCTGGTCCTTGGCCGGCCCCTCGGTCTCGCCGAAGTGATATACCAGGGCCTGGCTCACGTCATAGGTCCCCTGGGGGTCCCGGGCGTCCCTGGCCTCCTTGTTTCCCCAGTACAGGCGGATGAAATCCTCCTTGGAGGCGCCCGCGATCCTGGGGACCCGCACCCACACGAGGGCCATCTCCTCCAGGGAATCGAACCTCTCGATGTGGTACTTCAGGGGCGTCTTGTCGTCCGCGGCCAGGAATCGGATGTCGGTCCCGTCTTCCTTGGCCCGGGTGAAGTCGAAGTTCCCCGTGTGTAGCCGCACGAGCACGGGGACGTCGGTGAAAGCCTCGGCGATGTCCGCCCCTGTGATCGTAGTGTCCATGGCGATCTTCTTGCGATGGGACCACTTCTCGTCCCACCAGGCATGGGCCGACGCGGCGGAGAGGACCAGCGCTGCCAGGATGCCCAGAAGGAGAGACGAACGGCCAATGACGCGGTGGGTCCTGCCGCCCCCCCTCGGTCCGCTGTCCGTGGTCCGCGGCTCCCGGGTCTCCCCACCTATCCCTTGGCTTCTCCCTCGCTCCATCTTCGTTTTGAATCCTGTGTTCCGGATGCTGTGTTCCCTGTCTCCCACTCGCCCTCCTGCTCTTCTTCCCTGGCGTTCAGCGTCTTGCGCCCTGGCTGCTTTGCTCTCCACCCTCTCTTTCACTGCCTCTTCTTCCTCGATTCCTCGTCCTCCTCCTCGTAACCGATGAACTCCACCCGGACCCACTTGGCCATCATGGTCTCGGCCAGCTTGGCGGCCTCCTCCTTGGAGTAGGAGTAGGACCGTTCCGCGGGTGTCATGGACGCGGTCTGCTCCAGGGCCCTGGTCGCCTCGGTCAGACTGCTCATCCCGGTCAATGCCCCCAGCCCCGGCCCGCTCTCGGCGCTCAGGGGCACGCCCAAGGAGCCCGCGGAGAAGCTGATGTTCTGGGCATTGACGATGGCCGTGGCGCCGAGGAACACGTTGCGGCCGGCAATGCCAGCCTCCCCGGCGTCGATGATACCCTCGGGCGCGAAGATGTACACGTCTCCGGCCAGGGGCTCCTCCATGGGTCCTTCCACCCCATCCGGGTCGTAGGTCAGGGTCCGCACCCCGCTTCCCACGGCCACGGGCCGTCGCTGGAGCACCCATATGGGGTTGTCCGGTGTCCCGACGTTCACCCGCACGGGCCGGCTGGTGTTCACCGCGGTCTTGGCCCCGCGGCCTGCGTTCACATCCCCCTGGTCGCTCCAGATGACGATGTCGCCGCCCAGGAAGGTCATCACCCTGGACTCGTTGACGTTCACGTCGCCCACGGCGAAGATCCGGATGGCTCCCCCGGACATGGTGTTGATCCCGGAGTTCTCCCGCTCCGCCTCTGTGGTCAGGGTGCTCACGCCGACGTTCATTGAGCCGGCCGAGAAGAGGAGTATGTCCCCGCCGCTGGCCGTGCTCATCTGGGAGCGCACCATCTCGATGCGTCCCTCGCCCGGCGTGGAGCCTTCCAAGAAGGGCGCGATGATGCCCCGGCGGATCTCCTCCACTTGGGCCTGGGCTTCCGTTAAGTCGCCTTGGGCCAGGAGCTCGGTGTACTCCTTGCCCGCCTGCTGGAGCGTGGCGAAGAAGGCCTCCAGTTCACTTGGCGTCCAGGTCTTGTCGTACCCGGCGATGACCATGAGGGTGCTTCCCTGGGTGCCCAAGGCCGGGTTGTTGGCGTTTCCCGTGGTGGTGATCCCCCTGGTGGTCCCCAGATCGACGCTGTTGCCCGCCTGGACTACCAGGTATCCTGGTCCTGCGTGCTCCATGCCCGTCTGGAAGGAGCTCCCCGCCACCGAGCTGAACAGGATGTCCCGGCCCGCCCGGATCAGGCTCACGTCGCCTTCCGCCACGTTCTGACCGAAGTAGTAGATGTCCCTGATGTCTTGACCCGCGGTGATCTCCGCCCGCTTGGGCAGAAAGAGCGCTAGGTTCCGTATATCGCCTCCGGCTCGGATCTCCACGGGGTTGGGGTCGCCCAGGTGAAGCAGGTCGGGATCGTGCTCGTACCGGGAGAATAGGAGGGATGCCGTGACCGTCCGGCCCTGATCGCCATACACGCGTTCGGGTGCCACATCCGACATGAGGATGGAGGCCGTACGCAGCGACGCGGTAGCCCCCACGGAGAAGAGGTACTGCCCGTCGATGTCCCCCCCAGCCACCAGGGAGAGGCGCCCCGTGGGAGACGGGGCCAGGGCGAAGTCATTGGACAGCCGTATGTCGCCCCCGGCTTGGATCTCCAGGCTGGCTGGAAGGATTCTTTCAAGAGGGGTTTGAAAGGACACGAGATTATAGAAGACGCTGTCTCCGGAGAGGGAGACGTCGCCGGTCATTGCCCTGAGCCGAACGCTGGAGTCCGGCGTGTACCCCAGGTTCCAGAAGCCGACGAAGCCATCCCGAGCGATGGTGGGGTTGACCACCGTCCCCAGGGCAATGTGGCCCTGGGCCGAGAGGTTGATCCTGGCGTCGAAGGCCTCGATGGCGTTATTGGCGAGCCCAGTGCCGAAGTTACCCATGGCGTGGATCTCCGCGCTTCCAGCCTTGACCAGGAATCGGCCGTTCACATTTCCGCCGCTCAGGATCGTGAGATCGCCGAGACCGAAGGTGCCGGCCTGGCCGTAAAAACTTCCGCCTGCGAGCACCGTCAGGTCCCCTCCGCCCATGGTGGCTATGCCAGAAGTGGCGTTGTAGTTCTCGTAGCTGGCGGCCCACTTCCGGGGAGGACGGGTGCCGTAAGCGAAGTCCCAGGCATTGGCCGCCAGGTTGCCCTTGACCGATCCCAGCACTCGGAGCAATATGTCTCCCCCCCCGGCATAATCCCAG
>CAZOXN010000313.1:0-3616 GCA_964583655.1 uncultured Desulfarculaceae bacterium
GTTGTGCCCCAGGGATATCTGCCCGCAGTACCCGAGAAGGAGGTCGTAGCCCACCACGATGAGCCCATAGATCCCAACGTATATGAAGACCGTGATCCAGTAAGACTTGGGGAAGAGCACCGGGTAGAGAAGGATGCAGATCCCCATCAGCGGGAGCATGAAACGGTGAGAGAGCAACTTCGCCTCATCCCTTTCCAAGGCTGGCTGAGGCCCTACCCTGGGACCTCGAAGCCCGACGTCGACTGGGACGCCTCGCCTGCCCAGTTCGAATCCTCACTCCCCCTTCTTCTCCTTCTCTTTCAATGCCGCCAAGACCTTGTCCGGGGTGATGGGAAGGTCCTTGATACGAACCCCTATGGCGTCGTACACGGCATTGGCAATGGCAGGGGCTGCCGGCACGAGACCGGGCTCGCCCACGCCCTTGGCACCGAAGGGTCCGAGACCATCGTCGGTCTCTATGCATTCCACATGAATGGGGAAGCCCAAGTCCGTGGCCCTGAAGATCTTGTAGTCGAGGAAGTTGGGGTTCAGGTTCTTTCCTCTAGAGCTCCTGTATTCCTCGGACAGGGCGTATCCGAGGCCCATGACCGATCCGCCGTAGATCTGGCCCTTGATGGCCTGCATGCTGATGACCTTGCCCACGTCGTGGGCGGAGACGAACTGGAGCACCTTGACCCTGCCGGTCTCCAGGTCCACTTCCACCTCGGCCCCCTGGGCAGCGAATATGTAGGTGGACGAGAGGTTGCCCTTGCGGGTCTTGGGGTCGAGCATCTCGTTGTCCGGGTCGTAGAATGCCTCGGTCACCACCATAGTGCCGTGATCCTTGAAATGAGCGGCCCTGAGCACCTCCCCCAGGGTGACCCTGAGCAATGGGTCGTCAGCCCTCGCCTTGAGAAAGAGGTAGTTGTCCTTCAGGTCGAACTCCGACGGGTCGTATCCCTTGTCCAGGTCGATCTCCGGGAGCTTGAAGTTCGGGTCCTTCTTCTTGCGGGCCTCCAGGTTCGCCTTTACGCGGGACATGAAGTGCTCCGAGGCCAGTCGGAAGATCTTCGCCCTGGCCTCATGGGCCGCCATTATGGCCGCGTTGCATGAGGTGAAGGCCCCGCGGCTCGCGTGGGTGCCCACGTCCCAGGGACATGTGGCCGTGTCACCGGAGACCACGGTCACCTTGTCCGGGGTCACCCCCAAGGCCTCGGCCGTGGCCAGGGTAAGGGCGGCGTTGAACCCCTGGCCCATCTCCACCCCGCCAGTGGCCACGGAGACGTTGCCGAAATCATCGAGCTTCATGATGATGCCAGTGCCGTCGGAGCGGTATATACGACACCCCCCGCCGGGATGAAACAAGGAGGCCATCCCCACCCCGCGGGCCTTTGCCCTCAGCTTTCCGCGCTTGTTCTTCCAGTCGAGCTTCTCGGCCACGGCCTCCATGCATTCCTTGAGTCCGCAGGTCGTGACCTTGAAGCCCATGGGGGTCACCTCGTCCGGCAGGTTCCTGTTGATCATCCTGAATTCCAGGGGATCGATCCCAGCGGCCTCGGCCAGCTGATCTATGTTGCTCTCTATGGCCCAGCTCGCCTGGGGGTTTCCATATCCCCTCATGGCCTGGCAGTAAGTGTTGTTGGTGTAAACGATCTTGGTCTCGTAGAAATAGACGGGGACCCTGTACAGAGAAGAGATGGGCATGATCATGACGCTGGGCGTGGTGGCCCCCCATGAGGTATAGGCCCCGTTGTCCAGGATCATCCGGACCTCCCTGAAGGTGAGCCTTCCATCCCCGTCGCACCCTTGAACGATATGGCTCTTGGTGGGCTGGCGCGGAGAAAGGGCCGTGAACTCCTCCTGCCGGTTGAGGACGATCTTGACCGGCTTTCCGGTCCTGTACGCCAGCAGGATCGCGATGTACTCGTAGGCATGGGTGTCAAGGCCCGTACCGAAGGAGCCACCGAGATGGGGGACGAAGACCCTGGTGTTCTTTCCCCTCAACCCCATGGCCTCCAGGGCCCTGTTGAAGTCGTTCTGGGCCAGGTAAGGGATCTGGGTCTTGGACCAGATGGTCAGATTGTTGTGGAGGTCGAATTCCGCGATGCACCCTGCGGTCCCCATGCAGGACTGCTGTATCCGCTGGGTCGAGAAATGGTCCTCCACGATGTACTTGGACCCCTTCTTGGCTTCCTCCAGGTCACCGTGCACGAACTTCCACGGAACCGGGACTAGATTGTCCTTCCTGGGACGTCCGCTGGGGTCCGTTTCATGGATGAGGGGGGCACCATCCTCCAAGGCCTCTTCCGGGCTGAACACCCCAGGGATTTCCTCGTATTCCACGCGGATCAGGTCCACGGCCTCCTCAGCGATCTCCGGGTCTATGGCGGCGACAGCAGCCACCTCGTCCCGAAACTGCCTCACCTTGTCCCTCTTGAGGGCGAAGTTGTCCCTGATGAACCCGATGCGGATCTCGGGTGTGTTGTACCCGGTTATCACGGCACGAACTCCGGGGAGGCGCTCCGCCTTGCTGGTGTCGATGTGCTTGATCCTGGCATGGGCATAGTCGCTGAACTTTATCTTCCCGTAGAGCATGCCGGGCCTCACGATGTCGTGGATATACATGGCCCTGCCCGTTGCCTTTTCCGGTGCGTCGGGCCTGGGAAGGTCGCTGCCGACGAAACTGTAACGAGTCATCTCATCCCCCACGTCCTGAGTCTCTCACATACCTGTCTCTGAACCATCGCACCCTCGCCCCGAGCCATGCGCTTCTGTGCCCTCATCCTGCCCGGGGTGCGAGCCTCTTGGCCGCCTCCTTGATGGACTCGACTATCTGCACGTATCCGGTACAGCGGCAGAGATTGCCAGAGATGCCCCTCCTTATCTCCTCCTCGCTGGGGTCAGGTTTCTCGTCCAGGAGGGCCTTGGCGGAGATGATCATCCCTGGGGTGCAGAATCCACACTGAATCCCGCCTTTTTCCACGAATGCCTCCTGGATTGGATGGAGCCTGTTCCCCTCGGCCACGAGCCCCTCGATGGTGATGACGTTGGCCCCTTCCACCTCGAAGGCCGGATAGAGGCAGGAATTGACGGGTAGTCCGTCCACCAACACGGTGCATGCCCCGCACTCCCCCTGACTGCATCCCTCCTTGGTCCCGGTCAACTGAAAATCCTCCCTCAAGACCTGCAAGAGCATCTTGTGCGACTCCACCTCCGCGGAGACCTCGTGGCCGTTCAGATTGAAACAAATGACTCTCTTCATGCCTCTACCTCCATGGCCCTTGTGACTGAGCGGTTCATGGCCCTCCCCCTACCTCACAGCCTTGAGGGCGTCGATTACGGCCCTCTTGACCAAGACCCCGGACAGGGCCCTCCTGTAATCCTCCGTGGCCCTGACATCCGAGATGGGCTGCACCTCGTCCTGAGCAACGGCGCTCACCTGCTCCAGGAGATCCCCCTCGATGCGTCTGCCCTCTACCAGCGCCTCGGCCCTCCTTAGCCTCAGCGGCACAGGGGCCGCGGCCCCTACGGCCAGGCGGCACTTCCGGCAGGTCTGTCCATCCATGACCAGCAGCGCCGCGGCGTTGACGATCGCTATGTCCTCGCTCAGACGGCCCACCTTCACGAAGGCGCTCCC
>CAZOXN010000313.1:3626-4238 GCA_964583655.1 uncultured Desulfarculaceae bacterium
ACCTCAGAGCCTTTCAGGCTCGTCAGCCCAGGCCCTGTGAAGAACTCCTCGATGGGGACATCCCTGCTTCCCCCTGGCCCCTGCAAGGTGAGGGTCGCCTCCAGGACCAGCAGAGGGGGAGCGCTGTCCGCCGACGGGGCGGCGTTGCACAGGTTCCCTCCCAAGGTAGCCATATTCCGGACCTGCGGCGTGGCGAGGACCCAGACCGCCTGCGCCAGGCACCTGTAATCGCGGGCCGTGCGCGCGTCCCGCTCTATCTCCCGAAGGAGGGTCATGCTGCCCAAGGTCGTCTCCCCATCGTGGTAGATCCCTCTGAGGCCTTTTATCCTCCTCAAGGAGATCAGGGCGTCGGGCTGGATGACCTTCTGTTTGATCCTACAGATGAGGTCCGTGCCTCCTGCGACATAACGGGCTCCACCCTTCAGTCTCTCCATCAGTCCAAACGCCTCTTTGAGGTCCTCCGGCTGATAGTAGTCGAATCTCTTCATCTCCACTCCTCTTTCGCGATTGCTCAAGCATCCGCGGCATTTCTCTTGGCCTCGACTCCCGCGATTGCCTCCGAGAGACGCCGCCACCCCTGATCACTCACGCAGGCAGTCCTCCAGGATTGGG
>CAZOXN010000314.1:0-4231 GCA_964583655.1 uncultured Desulfarculaceae bacterium
CCACTGCCCGTTACCTCTCCGATCGGATCTGCGTGATCTTCCGGGGGAGGATCATGGAGCACGGCCCAGCCGAGGCCGTGATCCACAATCCCATGCATCCTTACACGAGGGCCCTGATCCAGGCAGTGCCTTCGGTGAAGCGCCGCAGAGAAGACCTCCCTGCCCCAGCGTGCCCAGTGGACCTTTACGTCTCCTCATCCGGCCACGGTTGCCCTTTCCATTCACGATGTCCCAGCTGCGACCATCGATGTCAGCAGCAGGAGGCAAAGCTCCAAGAGGTGGAGAAGCAGCACTATGCCGCCTGCTTCCTCTATTACGGCTGAGCCATGAGGGGTCTGTCCCCCAAGGAGATCTACAGCGCCTTGCGACACGGCCTAGAATCTGCCCCCCCCACCATAGGTGTTGGGGAGAGGGCATTCCCTCGTCTCGGGCCGGGGCTCCTTGTCCCGAACTACCGTATACTCTGTTACCTCAGGACCCAGGACCTGCCAGAGATTCGGGCCGTTGTCCCAGTGGAATGCCTGGAGGAGAGTCCCCGAAGCCTGTGGCAGCCATGCCGGGATACCTTCTCCCTGCTCTCCCACCCGGATCTGCAGGGATCCAACAGCATGCCGCCCGTCGGCTCGAGGCTCTTCATCTATCGAGACACGCAGGAGCTCACGGCCTTGGCCAGGGAAAAGGGCTGGACCCTCTTGGCCAGTCCTTTCGCGCTGAGGATGCGATGGGAGAACAAGGCCTGGTTTCGCCACAGGCTCCGAGAGGCGGGGCTCCCTGCAGCTGAAGGCGAAGTGATCCCGGTGGAAGGACTCCGTTACGGGTCCTTTCGGGAGTATCGCAGGAAATGGGGTGAGCGCCTGGTCCTTCAGGTCCCGGACTTCCCCCGGGGTGGGGGGCGAGCCACACACTTCGTTCACGACGAGGCCGAGCTGGAGGCACTACGGAGTCGGTGGGTCTGCGGGGTCCATCGCGGCCACAGTTTCAAAGAGATCATGGTCTCGCCCTGGATTGAGGGTCCTTCCCTCAGCATGGAGGCATGCGTGACCCCTTCAGGGGTGATCTTGTCCCCACTTCAGCTCCAACTCGTGGACGTCGGTGAGGTCCTCCCTGAAGGACGGATGGGCCGTTTCTGCGGGCATCAATGGGGCGCACCGGAGTATCCGCCAGGGGTCGGAGAGGCCCTGAGGATGGAGGGATACCTGGGGATCTTCGGGTTGGACTTCGCT
The DNA here is from genome assembly GCA_964583655.1 of uncultured Desulfarculaceae bacterium. Lineage (GTDB taxonomy): Bacteria > Desulfobacterota > Desulfocorpusculales > Desulfocorpusculum > Desulfocorpusculum > CAZOXN01. Next base: position 1,224 of record CAZOXN010000314.1, read on the forward strand.
ATGGACCATCGGAGCGGGGCCCTCTATGCCCTGGAGTGCAACCCACGATATACAGGGGCCTTCCCAGTGCTCACCCTCCTGCAGGTTGCGGCCGGTGTGCCACCCTTGGAGGCGTTTCACGTCCTGAGTTGGGTGGGCGAGCCGGTGTCACTGCCCGTGGAATGGCTCAACCAGGCCTCCATGGAGATGCCCGTGGCATCCCAACTCCTCCTTTTCCACAAGGGGGAGAAGGCGACCAAGGTACAAGGGACACTGGAGGCGGGCACCTACAGGTGGAACCATACCCTCGGCAAGGCCTTCCGGAAAGGGCCCCTATTCCCGCCTGCACCCCCACCGTGGGATCCCGAGGATTTCCTCATCTTGGACGGGCCTCCGGCAGCGGGGACCGAACTCCTCCCAGGGGAGGCCCTGGACAGGGTCATGAGGATCGTCTTCTTCAGACCGGTCCTCCTGGAAAGCGGCGATCTCGACCCGTTCGCCGTTAGGGTCATCCGCTGGGCTTATGGGTCCCTGCGGCTCTCTGGAGGAGATGCTCTAGCCCCATGAATTCCCCTCTTCCCATCGTCCTCTTCACCGGGGTTCAACGCATGGCGCGCCGGATGCGGGAGATGGGATTTGAGTCGGCCTGCCTGGTCGAGCCTGGCGAAGAGGTCCCATCGCCCCACGAGGTGGATCATTGGATCCCATACGACCCTGCGGACCTGCCATCCTTGGGGCGTTGGGTCATGGACTGGGAGCTTCGCCACCGCGTGGTGGCAGTGATCAACCGCAGGGAGAAGAGGGTCCACGAACATGGCCACCTCGCCACTGCCCTGGGCCTCCCGGGGATAACGCCAGAACAGGCCAAGGTCCTCCGAGACAAGCTCCTGCTGCGGGAGGAGATCGCGAGGCATTGGCCGGATCTGAATCCTCCCTTTGCAGTAGCGGACCTGGGATCCCCTGACCCCCCGGGTGTCCCCCTGCCTTTTCTTCTCAAACCGAGGAATCTCTTCAAGAGCCAGCTCATCACCCTCTGTCAGGCCGCTGCCGACTGGGAGCGTGCCCGCGAGGAGATCTCCCGATTGCTCGAGCCGACGGAGAGGCGTCATGGGGTTCGGCTGATGGGCGGGTTCTTGGCCGAGGGGTATGTCAGGGGGGCCGAGGCATCCGTCGACGTAATGGTATGCGCCGATGGGGAGGTCATGTTCACCCCTGCAGTGACGCTGCTCCCTGCGCGGCACTGGGACATGACGGATTTCCATGTGGCGGTGCGGCGACTGCCATCCACCCTCCTGCCAGATGAGGAGGCCTTGGTCAGGCAGGCAGTGCACAGGCTGGTCTCGGGCCTTGGCCTTCGTTCCACCCCGTTGCACGTGGACCTCGTGGTCACCCATGGCCGAGTATTCATCCTGGACGTTGGCCCGCGCGTGGGCGGGTACAGGTCCGAGATGATGGGGCTGGGCTTCGGGGCGCCACTGGATCCGCTGGCCCTGGAACTCGCCTTGGGCCGTCGCCCTGAGTGGAGGCCCAGATGGGAAAAGGGGGTGGCAGTGGTGGAGCTGTTCCCCCAGGAGCAGGGGAGGCTCTCCGGCATCAGGGGCCTGGACAGTGTCAGGCGACTTCGCTCTTTCTACAGGCTTCGCCAGCGCACGGGGGCCGGACAGGAGGTGGGATGGGCCAGGTGCGGGTACAGATGCCCGCTCTTCGTGATCCTTGCACACCAGGATCCTGAGGTGGTGACCGAAGAGGTGGAGCTCCTGCCCGAGCTCATAGATTTCCAGGTGGAGCCTTCCTGATGCCCGCGATGGACGACGTCATGGGGCGTCTATTGGTGGATCCAGTCCTCGTGGAAAAGGGAACGGCCACCATGAGGGGTTACCTCGTGAGATCCGGGGACTTCAGGTCCTTGGACAGCCCAGAGGAGGGGATCTACCCCTTCGCGACCCCATTTCTCATGCAGGAGGGCCTTCGGGCCGAGCTCCAGACCTGGACCAAGAGGATAGTGGAGGCCATGGAGAGCGAGGCGCGACTCCTGAGGGCAGACCTCGAGCAGGCACAGGAGACCCTCTCCCTCGCCTCTCCACTGGACCGCGACCTCTTCTCCTCAGCAAAGACCTTCACCGAGTGTCTCCCCATCCATCGTCTCGACTTCGCCCTCCAGGAGACTGGTCCCCCCAGGCTCCTGGAGATCAACTGCGGCTGTCCGGGCGGCGAGTTGGACCCGGCCCTGGTTGCCGAGGCCTTCATGGCCTCGCCCCTCTTTGGGGCCTTTGAGCGATGCCTTCGCGAGGTAGCGGCGGGCACTCGGCTCGCGCCCTACCTCGACCCCAGGGACGAGTCCCTGGGAAACATCCTGAGGTGCTATGAGGCATTTAGGCGAGATCACAGAGGATTCCCAAAGGAGCCGACCATCGCCCTCATCACCTCCTCTGCCCAGGCCAGGTCCATGATCCCAGAGTGCCGAGGCATCGCCGGACGCTACGGGTCCAGGGGTTACCGCACCATGCTGGGAGACCTTCTGGAGCTGGAGGTGCACAACGATGAGGTGCGACTCAGGGGCCAGACCATTCATCTGATATTCCGGAAATTCTCCACCGATAGTTTCAAACGTCGTATGATGGACGAGAATGCCTTCGGCCCTGAGACCCGCAAGCGGGTGAGGGTGCTCTGGGAAGCTGTGTGCAGCGGGCGAGTCTGTATGGTGAATCCCTTGGGGTCCACATACCTTCAGGACAAGGGGCTCCTGGAACTCCTTGGGGTCCGGCATCCGGAGCTCGGCCATGTCTTGACGGAGACTCACGTGCTCGGACCCGACCTTCCCTCCAGAGAGCCCTCGCTGTGGAGGGCCATCTGTGCGGGGGAGGAGTTCGTCCTCAAGAGGCGCCACTCCTTCGGGGGGAGACACGTGATCCTGCTGCCCGAGAAGATCAAGGCGATGGGTTTGCGGATCATCAAGGAGGAGCCAGGACGATGGGTGGCCCAGCGCAGGGTGCCCGTGATCCGTTATCCCTTCGCCTTAGTGGAGCGCG
>CAZOXN010000315.1:0-4230 GCA_964583655.1 uncultured Desulfarculaceae bacterium
AAGGACATAAGCGTGAGATTCGACGAGGCTGGGGAGGGGGAAAAGGGCGATGCATGACGTGTCCAAGATCACAGTGGTAGAGGATGTCTTGGAGGCCAACCGCAGGCTCGGGGAGGAGAACAGGAAGACCCTGGACATGCACGGGGTCAAGGCGATCAACGTGATGGGCGCCATCGGATCGGGCAAGACCTCCCTGATAGAGCTCGCCATAGATCGGCTCAAGGGTGAGCTGCGAATCGCGGCCATCGCTGGGGATGTCATAGCCGCCTTCGATTCCCAACGCCTGGCGCGCCACGGGATCCCAGTCGTCCCCATGAACACCGGCAGCGAGTGCCACCTGGATGCGCATCTCATGAGGCACGCCCTGGAACAGTTGCAACTCGATGGGCTGGATCTCGTCTTCGTGGAAAACGTCGGCAACCTCATCTGCCCCAGCGACTTCTTTCTCGGAGAGCACAAACGAGTCATAGTGGTTAGCGTCTCGGAGGGCGACGATATAGTGGCCAAACATCCTGTGATATTCAAGGGAGGGGACGTGGCCATCGTCAACAAGGTGGACATCGCCCAGTTCGTGGGGGCGGACCCGGACAAGATGATAGCCGACGCCTTGAAGAACATCCCCCGCGCCTTCAAGACCAGCGTCCGGACCGGCGAGGGCATTGGCCTGTGGCTCGACGTGGTGCGTGAGACTTGCCGGCGCTGACACCTCGATGGGGACGGATCATGGGATGTCGCGAGGAGGTGCTGGTTTGAAAGAAGGGGTGTGGGTTCGAGACATCTCTCCCAACAAGTCTGTGAATGGGGTCTTCCTGGCCAAGGAGAGGAAGTTGCTCCAGGGCAAGACCGGGAAGCCGTACTTGCTCTTGAGGCTCACAGACCGAAGCGGCGAGATAGAGGCGAGGGTCTGGGACAGGGTCGATGACCTCGGGGCCCGATTTCAAGCCGGAGACCTGATCAGGGTCACGGGTGAGGCCGTCTCCTACCAGGGCGCGGTCCAGGTCAAGGTCAGGGAGATTCGCCAGGCCTTCCCCCTCACAGAGGAGAACATGGCCGATTACGTGCCTGCGTATGCCCAGGCCATAGAGGAGTCCGAGAGGAGGCACGAGGCATTGGTCAATCTTGCGCGGGGGATGAGCGACGAGGCATTGCGGGCCCTGGTGATGGACTTCCTCGAGGATCCCACCTTGAAGCCTGGGTGGCTCACCGCGCCTGCTGCCAAGAAGCTCCACCATGCCAGGTTGGGAGGCTTGCTGGAACATACTCTATCTGTTTACAAGCTGGCGGAGGTGATCTGCGGCCATTACCCGATTATCAGAAGGGACCTGCTCCTGGCTGGGGTGGTACTCCACGATGTGGGCAAGATCCGCGAGCTTAACGCCCCATGGCGGCCCGAATACACCACCGAGGGACGCCTGTTGGGTCATGTGGCCATGGGTGTGGAGATGCTGATGGAGAAGCTCCCCGGGCACCCTTCTGTCTCGAGCGAGCAGGCCATGGAGCTCAAGCACATGATATTGAGCCACCACGGTCACATGGAATATGGGTCCCCGCGGCGCCCCAAGACCATAGAGGCCCTCATGCTCTACATGCTCGACGACCTCGACGCCAAGTTCGACGCCTTCCACGAGCATCTGAGGGCAGACGACTCCGGGGACGATCGATGGACCTCGTATCACTCCCTCTTCGATCGTTACCTCTACCGTGGACAGATGGAGCCCCAAGGACCCAAAGACGAGAGGTGATGGGGATAGGCCGAAAGTCGCCATCCCCGCTCTACACACCTTGCCGCCTGTGGGGCCAGAGGGAACACAGGGGTGATGAATTGGGCCTATGTAGCCCATCAGTCTCGGAGTCCCTCGTCCGCTAGGGGGCGGGTTCCAAAACGGCCTTACATGCCGGAGAGATCTAGGAACCATGGACACCGAGCTTGCGATCCCGCGGGACTGCGACCCGCCATAGGGTGATCGCCAAGGTGCGAGGCGTGGGGACACGAAGCTGCCCGCTACGATCAAGATATTCGAGGGGCCCTAGTGTGTAGTCCGCTTGCAGTGGATCTCCCTGTACGTTAAACTCGATCAAAAGACTAGGCTGAAGCCAATCCTCGTACCCGCGAGGACGAGAGGGAATGCTTGGCTTTCGTCTCGGGTAGAGGCTGGGGTGTCCGTCCCATGGGGGGAGTGATCCAAATCCAAGAGTACCTTCGCCTTAGGAGGGGGAAAGGAGGTGCGACGATGGGGAAGAGGATCCTTGTGATCGACGATGAGCCCGACTTGACCACCTTGTACGAGACGATCTTGGTGGAGAACGGGTTTTCTGTGACATGCGCTAACAGCGCCAACGAGGGTCGCCAAAGGCTCGAGCAAGGGCGTCCGGATCTCATCCTCCTCGATCTGGTCATGCCTGAGAAGACCGGAATCAGGCTCTTTGCCGATCTGAAAAAGGACGAACGCTACAAAGATATCCCTATTATCGTCATCACCGGGATAAAGGACGTCATGGGAGGGGATCATAAGAAGTTCTTCGAGGGCCTGCGCACCAGGGTCCCGGCGGCATATCTCGAGAAACCCGTGGACCCCCAGATACTGGTGAAGACGGTCAGAGATGTACTGCAGCCGGGCAAATGATCTCCCGAGGCATCTCTTTCGTGCCCAGGGGGGCCTGAACCACGTGACACGTGTCCGCTCTAGGACTATGCCTCCCTTTGCCCGGGTCCGTTGGCATGACGATGGAGGGAATGTACGGAGATTGGCGCAGGGAGGACTGAGGATGGAGGTCGATCCCTGAGCGGCGTGCGACAGAGCCTGAGCTTCAAACTCTGCCTCTTCCTGGGACTGGCGATCCTGGGTAGCATAGCCATCTTCTCGTTCTACTTCCTCTACTACGAAGCCAAATCACTTCGCGAAAGTGTCAGGGGAGAGCTCGTGGATCTGACCGGGATCGTAATGCGCAATACAAGAAGGAGCATGCAGAGCAATCACCCAGAGGGGATCGAAGACATCATCAAGACAGCTGGTGAGCAAAAGAATGTCTTGAGCGTCAGGATATACACGCGCGATGGCACTGTACGGTATTCCAGTGACCCGGCATCCTTGGGCCTGAAGATCGATAAGGACGCGGTGTCCTGCAGGGTGTGCCACGGTGGAGAATCATCGCAGATCCCGGTCAGTGCAACCGATAGGATCTTCAAGGAGGAGTACAGGGGAGCAGAGGCCATAGCCATCGTGGCACCCATCTTCGGGGGAAAAGGGTGCTACGAAGCCCCGTGCCACAAACACCCACCGCACCACGCGGTTCTAGGAATCCTCGAGATACACCGCTCCCTCGACGACGTCGAAGGGGCAGTGGGCAGGAGCATCCGGCACGCGCTCGGCTTTGGGCTCGTGCTCTTCTTAGTGGTCACACCCATCGCCCTCTTTTTTGTCCTTCGGTTCATCCATAGGCCTGTCACGGATCTGGTGAAGTCTGCCCTCCGCATAAGCCAGGGGGATTATGGGCTCCAGATACCGTTGCACGGCAAAGACGAGCTTGGCCAACTCACCATGGTGTTCAACGAGATGAGCCGAAAGATAAGTGACAGGCAAAAGAGACTCTTCGAGAGCAGAGAGGAGTTCCGGGCCCTCTTCAACGAGGTGCCTGCTTACATCTTGGTCCTCGATGGCCAACTCATCATCAAGAACGCCAACAGGGCGTACACCGAGGATTTCGGAGAGCGCATCGGACAGCGCTGCTTCGAGACCCCGCTGGGCCAGGGACGCCCCTGCGATGATTGTCCCACTGTCAAGAGCTTTGAGGATGGGCTGGTCCATAGCATGGAACAAGCGAGGCTATTGCCTGACGGAAGGGAACGCCACTTCTTGATTCACTCGGCCCCTGTCCGCGACGAGGCGGGCCGGACCGAGGCAGTCATGGAGATCTTCACGGACATCACCCACGTCAGGGAGCTACAAAAGGAGCTCGTCCTCTTGGGCGAGACAGTGGCGGCGATCTCCCATACGATCAAGAATATCCTCGGTGGGCTTGAGGGTGGCATATACGTTGTGGATGCTGCTCTGCGCAGGGAAGACGAGAAGCTCTTGTACAAAGGCTGGGACATGGTCAAGGGCAATGTAAACAGGATATCGCAACTCGTGCGGGACATCCTCTATCTCTCCAGAGAACGCACCCCCGTGCTCGAAGACACGGATCCTGTAGCTGTCTGCCGAGATGTTGTGGGGCTGCTCTCCCCCATGG
>CAZOXN010000316.1:0-4223 GCA_964583655.1 uncultured Desulfarculaceae bacterium
AAGGCCCGCTGAATGTGCTCGGCCAGAAGCACGTTTTCGTTTCCCAACTTTATCCTGGCCATGTCCTCCAGTATTGGCCCTGCGTTGGGGTCCGCGACTCGCTGAAGACCTTGAGCCCTCTCTTGGCGGGTCCCCCGGGAGTAGAATACACGGGAGCCCCGAGCCTTACCATGCATATCAGCATTGACGTGCAGACTGATCCAGATGTCGGCACCTTCGCTGGCCCCCTTCCTCCTGGCCCAAGGGAAGGTCTCGTCCTCTTCCCTGGTGAGCCGGACCTGGAACCCGCCCATGCTTCGGGCCTCATCTCTGAGCTCCATGGCGAGGGTCAGGGTGAGATACTTCTCCAACTGCCCACCAGGCCCCTTTACCCCCGCATCCCTGCCTCCATGAGCTGGGTCGACCACCATGCGCACCGGCCCCTGGGGCTGCTGGGCCATGGCAGGGAAAAGGCCCAGGGCCAGAGGCCACGCGACCATCCATGCGTACCATCGCCTTCGCAAGGCGGGCTCTTCCTCCTCCGCTACAACCCGGGGCATCGATCATAGGAAAGACAGGGCTCAGTGTCAATCCGCAAGACCGTGACGGTCTGTTGGGACCTGGCTCCAGCAGTGACCCAAGCCATTGTCATGGAGGAGAAAGCCCATGGGGATGCAGCGAGGGTTTCGCCCGAGGGTCTCCTTCACGCTGACAAGGCCACCTTCTCCCTCCGTTCCAGTCCTCGTCCGCCTGGCTGCAAGACGCTCACAGAAGGATGGAGCGTTGTTTGAAAGGACCGAGGAATGGTAGCATTCTAGCCCACCTCGGATGTATCCTGGGTATGAGATGAGAGGAGGATGGATCCATGCAGAAGTACAGACGACCTAAGGGTGAGATGCCAGAGGGCTCTTCTTCGCGCCAGGGGGAGGCCCCACAGAGAGGCCCGTCGGTGCTCCTGGAGGGGCATGACAGCGTGGTCGAAGAGATCCTCCGGGCCCAGGCAGAGGAGGCGATTCGTGCCAGGGTGGGAAGAAACGATCCATGCCCTTGCGGATCCGGTAAGAAATACAAGAGGTGCTGCCTGGAGAGCCACCGCAGGTCCCTGTCCACTATCAGTCCCGAGGAGACCTCCTCCCTCATCAGACTTCAAGAGGAAAAGGCCCGATGCGAGGAGCTGGTCAAGGAAGGTTACGAGCTCCTCGGCGGACGTGAGTTCGAGAAGGCCCGCTCTCTCGGCCAGAAGGGTTCCAGGGACTTCCCGCACGATGACAGATTCAAGGAGATAATGGTCACCGCCTGCATCCACCTCGGCGAACCCACGCATGCCCTGGAGATCGCGGAGAAGGGATACAGGGAGGCCCTGGAGGAGAAGGAGCGTTTCCTGGCCGCCGGACGCCACTCCTGGGAGGGACCGAGCGATCCGAGGGCAGGCCACGCATACGCCCCAGAGGCATGGTTGGAGAGGCTCTGGGTCGCTCGAAAGGCCGTGGCCTATGCGGAGGCCTATCCCCAAAATCCAGACCCGCGCCTGGTGCGACTGGTCAGAGAGCTCCAGAGGGCAGACGACCCTGATCGGTACCCGCAATACCAAGAGGAGGGACTGAAGGTCCGAAAGGAGGCACTCTCTCATGTCCTTGAGTAGCTCAAGGAGGCCGGTCCCGTGGCCCTGCCCTATCTGATGCCTCTCTGCGCTCGCTACGGCTGGAGCGGGCTCCTTGTGCCGGAACTCCTCGTGCATTGGGGGGACCGGCACTCCATCAAGGCCCTCGTGGATTTGGCTATGTTCCGTTATCCCTACCTCTCGGAGAGCTGTCTCAATGGGTTGGAAAGGCTGGGGGAGGCTTCCCTCCCGTATCTCCAGGAGGCGTTCCGAGAAGACCAAGAGATGGACCCCCTAAAGACGGGTCTCCTCTCGGTGGCAGGAGAGATAGGGACCACCACGGCCATGGAGTGGCTCGTGGCTATGCTAGGGCATCCCTCGACGAGCATAGTCAATTGGACAGCAGGGGTCCTGGGCAGGAAAGGGTACAAGCCCGCGTTGCCCGAGATCAAGAAGGCGATGCAGAGGGTTGGCCAACAACCTTACGTCATCTGGGCCATAGAGGAATTGGGGGGGTGAGGAGAGGGGCCAGGCCCGCGGTCACGAGTTGGTTGCATCTTCCCGGTCTTGGGCGACCGTTGCGACTGACGGATTACGAGCGGCCACCTCCCCAGGGCCATGACCAAGGAGGGCCAGCTTGCGGGCATTGGCCCTCTTCAGTTTGGCCTCCAGATCCGCCCAGGCCCTTCTCAGCTCCTCCATCTGGGCCGCAGCCGTCCCGAGTCCCCGGACCAGGGATTCGCTGTCGCCTTCGTCGGCGCGGCCCGTGAGGTCGGCCAACCGGATGCCTTTGATCCTGCCCCTGAGGGACCTGGCCCGCTCCTTGAGGGCCCGCAGCTCGCGCAGGATCTCTGCCTCCTCCTCGCTCACGTAATCCCTGGCCTTGACGCACGCCAAGGACCCTTCTCCAGCTGCCTCGCAGGGAGGGCACGGGCTGATTTCGTGATCCCGGTGCTGCCCATCTTTCATGAACCTCACCTCCTGGGCTCTCTATGCCTTAGCATAGGCCAAGACTGGATGAGGTCAAGGGGAAAAAGCAAACGGTGGGATACGCGGTTGGTAGGCGACAGGGTTGACTGTGCATGCCGGTATCGTATCCTGTACAAGTGGCACTTGACTCGGGGTTTCCTGAGGCGAATTTTGGAGACATCGCACAACCGGAGGGGTCGGGCAAGCGTCCCAGAACGACCACAAAGACCGGGGCTGGCTCGGAATCCTTCCGTGCCAGAGACAACCACGATGGAACAGCTCGAATTGCTGGGCTTGCGTGAGGGAGGGATCGATCCCATCTCTCCAGTCAAGGCGCATAGAGCGTGAAGGAGGCAGTAGCATGAGTCACGAGAGACCCGTTTGCCCTCACTGCGGGGCTACCATGAATCGATGGGCCACCCCATCCATGAGTACATGGGAGTCGGAGTACTTCTGGGTCTGCTTCAACGATGACTGCTGCTACTTCGTGAGGGGGTGGAAGTGGATGTTGGAGAAGTATGAAGTCTGCTGTTCATATCGCCACAAGTACGATCCGTTCACGGGCGAGAGGGGTCCACTCCCTGTCTGGTCCCGAGAGGCATTGAAGGACGGAATCATCGACTGAAACAGCCGTATCCGGGTGACCTTCTGTGCCCCCCGCTCGTTGATCTCGGAAGGAGCAAGGAGACACCAGTTCGTGTCATGTCAAAGGAATCCGCGACCCACGGTGTTTTCAAAGGACTTGCAGATCTCTGGACCCACGATTCCATTGGCGCGACCGCGTTCTGCGAGACCCTCGGCCTTGACTTCGGTGACCATGGTATTATGTTAAAAGTGACATAATAAAGAAGTTCAAGTGGGAGGTCGCAGATGAAGGCTCAATCGGATACGACAGGCGAGGGCGCAGGGGGGGATTGGACCAGGCCGATGGTTGAGATCTGGCCTGACCCCTATTATGATGAATGGGCCGAATGGGTACGGAGTCACGAACGCGAGAAGAGCGGGAACCCGGTGGACCTTTGCGAGATCGCGTTGAGCATGAGGGCGAGCCCCCTGTGCCCGGTGGGTTACCATTGAGGAGAACCAACCTATTGAGGTGAGGCCAAGGGGGATTCCGCCACGAGTGGATTCCCTCTTGGTTGACCTAGCCCCAGGATCTCCATGGACTGGTTCCGCAGGCTCTATCTGGGCAGGGAGGAGTTTCAGGAGCAAGAGGAGGAACTCGCCTACCGAGAGAGCCAGAGGGCGTTCACCCGCATCGAGGCGCATCAAATCTGGCGCCTCCTCGGTCTGAGGAGCGGGTCGAGGATACTCGACTTGTGCTGTGGTAACGGGAGACACGCCATCGCATTGGCCCAAAGCGGCCTGCAGGTAGTAGGGATCGACATCTCGCCATCGAGGATCGCTTTTGCCAGCCGTTGGGCTAGGGACGACGGGGTGAGGGCGAGATTCCTGGTCGCTGACGCCAAGGCGCTCCCTCTTTTTTCTTGCTTCCACGCAGTCCTGATCTTGGGTGGGTCCTTCAGCCATTGCGTCAACGACGAAGAGAACGTATCGTTGCTTCGCGGATTCGCCCAAGTCCTCTCGCCCGGCGGCATCCTGTTCATCGACAACCCCAATCCGCTTCGGTTCTGGAGGACCCGGCACCCAACGGGCACCAGGGCCGAGATGGCCC
>CAZOXN010000317.1:0-4204 GCA_964583655.1 uncultured Desulfarculaceae bacterium
AAGGTATCGTGAGCCCCCCGTCGACGATTACATGTTCTCCTACCATGTAGCTCGCCAGGTCCGAGGCCAGGAAGACCACCACGTTGGCGACCTCCCTGGGGTCTGCCAGGCGCCTGATGGGCACGGCCCTGGCCCCGTCCTCCCTGCTCCTCTTCTGCAGGAACTGATCCACCAGTTCCGTGTCCACGAACCCAGGGCCCACGGCATTGACGTTGACGTTGTGACGGATCCACTCCACGGCCACGGACTTGGTGAAGAGGATCACCGCGGCCTTGCTGGCGTGGTACGAGGCGTTCATCGGGCTTGCGATCTCCCCCCCTGTGGAGGCCACGTTGACGATCTTGCCGTACCTCTGTTTCACCATGTACCTGCCGGCTGCCTGGGTGCAGAGGAACACGGACTTGAGGTTGACGGCCATGACCCGGTCCCATTCCTCCTCGGACAGCTCCAGTGTGGGGCCGGGAGACATGGTGGCAGCGTTGTTGACCAGGATGTGGAGGCCGCCCAGGCTCTCCACGGCCGAGGCCATGAGCCGCCCCACGGCCTCCTTGTTGGAGACATCCGTCGGCACGACCACTGCCCTTCGACCCCTGGAGCCCACCTCCTCGGCGGTTTTCTCCAACTGAGAGGCCGTCCTCGCTGCCAGGACCAGATGGGCGCCTGCCTCGGCCAAAGCCACCGAGATGGCCCTCCCTATCCCCCGGCCAGCCCCGGTGACCACCGCTACCTTGCCATCCAGGTCGATCTTCATTGCCATGCCTTGCCTCCGTTGGACCGCCTCCAGGACCGGCCTGGGAAGCCCGGGCCGGTCCTGCCTTCACGGGCTCGGGATCGGGTAGCCGGTGGCCTGGTCACATCATGAAAGAGCCGCCGTCGCAGTTGATGGTCTGACCCGTGATGTACGATGCCTCGTCCGAGGCCAGGAACAACGCGAGATTGGCCACCTCCCTGGGCTCGCCGAACCTTCCAAGGGGGACGCCCGCCTTGAACCCCTCCAGGACGTTTTCCGGCACGGCCTTGAGCATGTCGGTCCAGATGGTGCCCGGTGAGATGCAGTTGCAAGTCACGCCCCTGCGCGCGAGCTCCTTGGCAGCGGTGCGGGTCATGGCCACCACTCCCCCCTTGGAGGCGGAGTAGTTCAACTGCCCCGGGTTCCCGAATCTGGCCGTGGAGGAGACGTTGATGATGGTACCCTTCCCCCTCTCCCTCATGTGGATGGCCGCTGCCTGGAGGCAGTTGAAAGAGCCCTTCAGGTTCACGTCGATGACCTGGTCCCACTGCTCCTCGGTCATCTTGTGGAGTATGGCGTCCCTGGTGATGGCCGCGTTGTTGACCAGTATATCCAGGGCCCCGAACTTGCCGATGGTGTCGTCCACCATCCTCTTCACAAAGGCCCTGTCCACTATGTTTCCGACGGCCACGAGGCACTCCCCGTTCATCCCTCTTATCCTTGACTCCACCTCGCGGAGGCCCGCCTCATCCACGTCGCAAATGGTCACCCTGGCGCCCTCCTCAACGAACCGGTATGCTATGGCCTCGCCTATCCCGCGGGCCGCCCCTGTCACGATGGCCACCTTTTCCTTGAGCCTCATGATGCCCTCCTATGCCTGAGTATGGGGGATGAGGAGCTCGAACTGCCCCGAGAGCTTGACCTCTCCTTGCTGATCCGATGCGGACACCCCGCAGATGACCTTCAACCCCTGGCCCACCGGCTCCTTGGCGTTCAAGGTCGCCCTCAAGGTTATGACATCCCCGGGGTAGGTCATCCCGGAGAACCTCACGCCGAGCCTCTTGAGGCACTTCCTCGGCGCCCATGTGGCCACGGCCTCCCCCACGAAGCCCATGACGAGCAGTCCATGGGCGATGACACCCTTGAGGCCGCTGCGGCGCGCCGCTTCGTCGTCGGTGTGGATGGGATTGAAGTCCCCTGAGGCCCCGGCGTAACGGACCAGTTGGACCTTGGTTATGGGTGGCTTAGTCAAGGGAGGAAGGGGGTCCCCCACAGCGAGACCTTGGAAATCCACGAAGCCCTGCATGGTCACCTAGCCTCCTGGGTCATTTCCTCTCGATGATCACCGACCGTGCCCTGAGGACCTCTGTCCCATCCTGGTTGGTGAAGACCGTTCGGAGGGTGATGAGATCCATGACGCCGGACTTGGTCTGCTTCTCCACGATGGAATCCACGGTCATCTGGCATGTCAGCACGTCCCCGGGGTAGATGTCGCCGAGATACTCGTACTCCTCCTCCCCGTGCAGGACCTTGGAGAGGGAGATCCCCAAGGCCTCGAACGCCCTGAAGTACCCTCCGCAGAACTCCTGCATCGCCAATGTCCCAAAGGTAGGGGGACAGGGCGTGTCGCGATATCCCTGGGCCATGGCAGCCTCCCTGTACCGGTATATGGGATTGCTATCGCCTATGGCCTCTACCAACTCCTTGACCTTGACCCTCTCCACAGCTAGGGTGAAGGTCGGAAGCCTGAGTCCCACCTTCTCGACGTCAGCCATGATCTCTAGACCTCCAAGACGATGGCCTCCCCCTGTCCCAGCCCACCGCAGATGGCCGCCACACCCCGCCCCCCGCCCCTCCGACGCAGCTCGTACATGAGGGTCATGGCGATGCGGGCGCCGCTCGCCCCCACCGGGTGCCCTATGGCTATGGCCCCGCCGTTGACATTGGTCTTCTCTTGAAGGGCCAGCCACCTGTCACGGGCCATGCCTGCCAGGATCATCAGGGAGACGAGGGTCACCGCTGCGAAGGCCTCGTTGATCTCTATGAGGTCCATGTCGTCGATGGTCAGGCCGATGCGGGCGAGGATCTTCTGGATGGCCCTGGCCGGCAGGCATGCCATGTACCTGGGCTCTCCTGCTGCACAGTCCACCGCCCTGATGGTGGCCAATGGCTCCAGGCCGCGCCTCGCCGCCGCCCCCCTGCTCATGATGAGGATGGCCGATGCCCCTGAGTTCATCCCAGGGGCGTTTCCGGCCGTCACCGTGGGGCTTCCGTATATGGGTTTGAGTCTGGCGAGCTGCTCCATGGAGGTCTCCCTGGGCGGCTCGTCCTTTTCGAGCCTGATAGGATCTCCCCTCCTCTGGGGGATCTCCACGGGCAGGATCTCCTCGCCCAGCTTGAACTTGCCGCTTCGGTAGGCCTCGGCCCATCTCTTTTGGCTGAGCAGGCCCCAACGGTCCTGGTCCTCCCTGGTGATCCCGTGCTCCAGGGCCACCACCCCGGCGTCCAGGGCCACCGGGTTGAAGCCCTTCTTGGCATAGCCCCGCTCGAAGAGGCTGTCCTCGAGGGTCACGTGCCCGAGCCGGCTCCCCCAACGTACGGACCTGGCATCTGCCAGGAGACTGGCATTGCCCATATTCTCGGCCCCGCAGGCCACTACCACCTCGGCATCCCCCGATCGTATGGCCCGGTAACCGAGCCTCAGGGCCGTCATAGAGGAACAACAAGCCCGGTCTATGGTGAGGGATATGTTGTCGGAGGGGAATCCGGCCAGCAGGGTGATCTGCCTGGCAGGCACGTTCAGGAACGAGGCGTACTCCGCTGGGATGCATGTCCCGTAGTAGACCTCGCTCACCTCCTTTGGATCCAGTCCGACGCGGTTGAGGAGCTCCTTCAGGACCATCACCCCCAGGTCTATGCTCGGTATCTCCCTCATGACCCCATCGAACCTGCCGAAAGGGGTCCGAACCGCGCTGACGATCACCACATCCTTGTCATCCATCCTAACATCTCCCTTTCGAGAATTTGTCCTCCGCCTCCCTCTAGGGCGATTCCCTGCCTCAGACGGGCATGATCCCGTGCTTCCTCGGGGAACGGGGCCTGGACTTCTTGGCCAGCATCTCGAGGGCCTGAATCACCTTCACCCTCGTCTCCTCAGGGAGGATCACGTCGTCGATCAGCCTCAAGGAGGCGGCCAGGTAAGGATGGGCGAAGCGTCTGTCGTATTCATCGATGAACATCCTGCGGGCCGCCTCGGGGTCCTCTGCGCTGCGGATCTCCTTGGCCCATATGACCTCGGCCGCCCCTTCGGGCCCCATGGAGGCGCACTCCGCGGTGGGCCACGCGAAGACCTGGTCTATGCCGAGCTCCTTTGGCCCCATGGCTGCCCACCCCCCCCCGTAAGCCTTCCTGAGGATGACCGTCACCATGGGGACTGTGGCCTCGGAATACGCGTAGAGCATCTTGGCGCCATGG
>CAZOXN010000318.1:0-4198 GCA_964583655.1 uncultured Desulfarculaceae bacterium
TGCTCAAGATAGCGAGGCTCCACGGTCTGGAGGTAGTGAGGGGTTCGGGGGATTCATTGCCGTTCCCGGACAATTCCTTCGACCTGGTCCTCTGCGTGGGGGTGTTGCCCTACTTCGAAAACCCGGAGCGGATCCTCAACGAGCTATGTCGAGTCGCCAGGACGAAAGGGTCGGTCATCGTGACCTCGACAGCGGATTCTTTGCTTGTCAAGAGTGTGCGCTGGCTCAAACGGTTGATCGGTTTCAGAACAGATCTGGTTCGCCTTTACTCCTGCTGGGAGGTGGAGAGGTATCTCGCCATGGCCGGGGCTCAGGTCTTGGATTCCTGTACGGCTTACAATCGACTCGTCTTTTCGACCAAGGAAGGGCGAGTGCCATGGCAGCTCAAGATCCTGGGGAGAGTGAACGCGGTCAAGGCAACGGTCCCAGCCCAAAGGGCCGGCCTCGAGACACCAAGAGGATGAAGAGCCCCCTCCTCCGATTGCTGGTCAAAAACATCTTCAGGATCCTCGTTCCTGCGGCGTTTTTCGCCTATGTCTTCAGCATCATTCAGATTCACGATGTGCTAGTCGCCTTCGATGGGATGGACTGGTCATGGTTCCTCACGGGGTGCCTGTGCGTCTTGTTTCCGCTCCATCTCTCGTCGTTGAGGACCAAGGAGTTGGTAGGCACCGGGGATTTGCGGGTTTCGAGGCTGTGGATGATCCATGCCATGAGTTCTTTGATCGGAGGGGTCCTTCCTTTCAGGACCGGGGAGCTTTCTTATGTGTATTACCTGCGAAGGTATTGCGGTGTACCCATTTCGGAGGGGACGGCCATATGGGTGTCTTTCAGGTTCATGGAGTATGTCATCGCCCTCGCCCTCCTGTTCTCTCTTTCAGCCGCGGCCCTCATGAGCAAACCTTCCCCTCTCTTCTGGACCATCGTTGTGCTTATCGGGGGCAATCTGCTCGTCTCTTTGGCCCTTATTTGGAAAATCGATCTCGTGTATCGGCTCCTAGGGGGCGCGGCCCGGTTCCTGGCGCGTCGCCGCCCTTTTTCCCACTTGGGGGGGCTCGTGGCCAGGAGACTCGACACCTTCATGGGACAGATAGGAGATGCCTTTTCCCGAAATGTCTCGGCTAGGCTCCTACTCTTGAGCTCGGGCATCGTGGTCCTGCGATACCTGTTCATCTTGGCCATGGTGCGCAGCATGGGCGCTCCCCTGAGCCTCGGCCTCGCGACTTTTTTGTTTGCGTTCCTGTATGCGGCCAAGTTCGTTCAAGGGGTGGGGAGCTTCGGGAGTCAGGAGGCAGGTATCGCGGCGGCGCTCGTGCTCTCCGGGATGTCCCAGGTGGAGGCCTTGCCCATCGCCATCGGGACCCATCTGTTGCAGTGGGCGCCGATCCTCGGCTTTGGGATCGTCGGATACATAGGACTGCACCTACCTGGTGTGCGTTCGTGAGGTCTCGTTATGTACACTCTGAAGTGGGGCACTGGCAGGCTCGTGAGTCCTCCTGGGGGAGCTGGTTTATTCTGGGCCCCTCAGGGCGACGGCCGCTCCGCTGCAGAGGCTGGGGACATGCTCAAGGATTCGTATGAGTCATGAGGGGAAGCTTTACGATCTTGGCCTGCGGAGGTCTTCCGGGCCGCGCCTCTCGCGGGCTGGGGGCGGCGAGGGCGAAAGAGCCTTGCATTTCCTTGATCGTCTTCCTCATGGCCCTCCTCTTTTTCAGCAGTACTTTGGCGTCCCATTTCTCGCCGGACGAGATGGGGTATCTGGCATGGGGCACGTCCATCTACAAGAATGGAAGATACGAGACTCCGGACGGCAGGCCGGTGACACAGGTCCCCCCCTTGCACCCTCATCTCATCGGCTGGGCCTTTCGAACGCTCGGTCACAGTGTGGAATCGGCCCAGGCGGTGAGCGTGGCCTTCGCTGCGGCCTGTGTTTGGGTAACATATCTCTTCGGGCGTGCCTTCTTCACCCGCAGGGCGGGGCTCCTCGCGGCGCTGTTGCTGGCGACTTCGGCAAGAGGGGAGTTCTGGCAATATGCGACCAGGATCCTGAACGACGTGCACCTGACCTTCTTCTTGATCCTGACTATATTCTTTTTGGCCCTTCATTGGCGGGATGGGCGTTGGTGGACGGCGATCCTGGGGGGCCTCTCTATGGGCCTGGGGATCTTGACCAAGGAACTGGCCATCCTGGCCTTACCGCTGCTCATCCCAGCGATGCTCCTCAGGTCGGACCCTCCCAGGAGACGCTTCTTCCATCTCTTCCTCGCTCTGGTCTTCGCAGCCGCCGTAGTGCTTCCTTGGCTTGGGCACGTCAATGAGGTGACGGGATCCCCCCTAGGGGGTGTGGCCAAGAGGACGAAGGGGGATATCGAGGAGGTGATCTGGGACAGGTCGAACTGGGGGGTCCCGGATGCCAGGTCCGTATGGCACAACTTGCACTTTCGAGGAATGACCTCTGGGCCGTTCAAGGTCTTGTACAGCGCGGCCTTCATCTATGCAATCTATCGGTTCCTGAAGAGGCGGGCCCGTGGGGAGTGGCTGCTCCTCATGTTCGTCGCCACTTGGTTGTGTGTCTTCATATTCTTCCTCTGGATGGACCCGAACAGGAGGCGTTTTGTGGTCCTCCTGCCCATGTACAACGTATTGGTCGCCGTCCTCATCGATGACATATATTCGAGGAGGAAATGGTTTTCTGAAAAGCTCAGGATGAAGGGAGAATGGTTGAGGATCGTGGGGGGCGGCCTGTTGCTCCTCTTGCTCGTGGTGAACCTCTGGCCCCAGAAATGGCTCTCGGAGGTGCGTCCATTGGGGATCTTCAGGAAGTCCCACGACTTCCTCCTGCAACAGGAGGCCAACAGGGCAATCCGATGCCTCCTCCCAGGGGCGGCGGTAGTGAGCAATTACCCCAACCTCTTCTACTTCTACGGCGCAGGTCAACACGCGGTCTTCAAGAGCAGGCTGGTGGGCCTCGCGACCGGACACCGGCGAGGCGAGCAAAGGAAGGATCCAGGGGGGTCGGTATCTCCACGCAGGCGGGCGGACCGTCCTGGACTGATGGAGGTCATGAGGTCCGCGGGGATAAGGCACGTGGTTGTCTTCCTCGGGAAGCAGGAGAGCGGCCTATACAATGACATTGAGAGACTGCGAAGAGAGGGTGCCTTGGATTTCACCGTCAGGTGCCAAGAGGAGAGGTTCGTGGTCTACGACTTGATGTATCGACCGCCCTGCGAGGGCATGTCTCGTTTGGAAAGGGGATGAATGCGCATGAGCCGTATGAGGGCGAACGGCCCGATTTCCAGACCGTCCACGTTTCCAGGCAAACCCACCGTCCTCACGAAGAGGGATTGGTTGGTTGCTGCACTGGTTGTCTCCCTCTCTGTGTGCCTGTACTCCCACTGGATCTGGAGACCTGTGTCACCGGACGAGAGGAACTACCTCGCATGGGGGTTCAAGGTCTTCAAGGAGGGCGTGTACGAGACCATTGACGGCAGACCAGTGGTGAAGGTCCCCCCCCTTCACCCATATGCCATGGCCGTTGGATTCCATCTGTTTGGCCCGTCTGTTGATTCGGCCCAGGCCGTGAGCATGGTCTTCGGCTGCCTGACGGTGGGGCTCGTCTACTTGTACGGTGCGACCTTTTGGGGGTGGCGGGTGGGGCTTATGGCGGCGTTGCTCCTCCTGACCGCTGCCAAGGGCGAGTTCTGGAGATATTCCAACCGAGTGCTGAACGACATACATCTCACTTTTTTTGTCTTTCTCACGCTCTACTTCCTGGCCTTGTTCTGGCGACACGGGCGGTGGTGGACGGCCGCGGGGGCGGGTATCTCCTTGGGGCTGGGCCTGCTCACCAAGGAATTCGCGGCGCTCCTCCTGCCCGTGGCGGCGGGGGCCATCATGCTGGGCCGGTGGGGAAACGGAAAGAAGGGCTTGTCGCTGCTGCTAGCAGGTTCGGTCCTCGTGCTTGTCCTTCTGCCTTGGCTCCTGTATGTGAAAGGTATCACGGGCTCTCTTGCAGGGGGTACAGCGGAGAGGGCGCAAGGGCAAGCCCTCGAGGTCCTCACAAGCGGAGGGGCCTGGGGTCTGCGTTCGTCTAAGGAGATGTTGGATATGATCCGTTTCTTCGACAAGCCCTCCTGGGTCATCCAGGTCCTTTACATGGCCTCTCTCGTCTGGGGGGGGTGGGTGTGGTGGAAGACAA
>CAZOXN010000319.1:0-4197 GCA_964583655.1 uncultured Desulfarculaceae bacterium
CTTCGGCCGAGAGGGCTTCCCCCAGGTCCAAATCCTGGAAAATCAAAGCGCCTCCACCAAGCCGCTCCGAGAAACGCCGCCACCCTGTGATCATTCACAGAGGATCGGAGGCATGAAGGGAGGCACGCCAATGCCCGCCATGGGGAAGGGCCACAGCCGCCTGGCATTGTTCGTCAAGAGGGTCCTGGACCTTGGGATTTCGGCCAGCGCCCTAGTGACCCTCTCCCCGGTCATGTTGGCCATCGGGGCAGCGGTGAAGTTGGCATCACCCCATGGCCCCGTCATCTTTCGCCAGACTCGATGCGGCATAGACGGACGGCCTTTCGTGGTCTACAAGTTCAGGACCATGGTCCCCGGGGCCGAGGAGAGGCGAGGGGAGCTGGAGGCCCTCAACGAGGCGGACGGCCCTCCCTTCAAGATCAAGGATGACCCCAGGATAATCCCGGGCGTGGGAGTGTTCTTGAGGCGCACAGGGCTAGATGAACTGCCTCAGCTCCTGAATGTGCTCAAGGGAGAGATGAGCATCGTGGGGCCCCGTCCACCCATCCCCTCCGAGGTGGAACGCTACGAGGTCCCCCAGTTGAGGCGCCTCTCTGTGAGACCTGGAATAACCTGTCTTTGGCAGACCATGCCAGAGAGGAACGACCTCGACTTCGCGACGTGGGTCAAGCTGGACTTGGAGTACATAGACAACTGGTCCCTGTGGCTCGACCTCAAGGTGATGGCAAGGACCTTGGGCGTCATGCTCCGTGGCAAGGGGAGGTGAGGGCTGTTGACGCACCAGACTCCCGGTGCTATCTTCGCATCTCAGGCTGGACCTGGTGCGCAGGGGTGATCCTTGGGGCCGAGGATGCATCGCAGGGCCCGCGGCGTAGGAAGTGATCGCTCGGCGTGATGCGTATTGGTCCTTGGCCAGGCCCCATCGGGCAGGGTGGGTGACTTTCGACGAGAGGAGGAGGGCCATGGAGGAAAAGGTAGTGATCAGCGCGGCCCTGGCAGGGGCTGCCACCATGAAGGCGCAGAATCCCTCGGTCCCGTACACACCGGAGGAGTTCGCCGAGGAGAGCTATCGCTGCATGAACGAGGGCGCGGCCGTCGTCCACATCCACGTGAGGGACCCTGAGAACGGACTCCCTACTGCGGACATAGGAAAGATCCGGACCACCATCCAGGCGATCCGAGACCGGTGCCCCGGGCTCATCATCAACATGAGCTCTGCCATCGGTCCGTGGGTCTCCAAGGAGGACCGCATCGCCCCCATTGCCGCCATAGAACCTGAGATGGCCTCTCTGAACACCAACAGCATGAACTTCGGCCTCGCCAACTGGAAGACCGGGGAGGTCCCCATGGAGATCGTCTTCGAGAACACCTTCTCCATGCTCGTCACTTACGCCAAGACCATGAAGGAGCACAAGGTGAAGCCGGAGTGCGAGATATACGACTTCGGTGGGCTCTACAACGTGCTTCTGGTAAGAAAACAGGGGATATTCGAGGAGCCCATGCACTTCCAGATGGTCTTCGGCGTGGCGGGCGGTGTCCCTTACGACCCGTTCAACCTGGCCAGGATGAGAGACCTCCTGCCCGAAGGGGCCTCCTGGTCGGTGTGCGGCGTGGGGCCCAACCAGTTCGCTGCGGGCATGACCGCTGCGGTCAACGGTGGACACATCCGGGTGGGACTGGAGGACAATGTGCGCATGCCCAACGGGGACCTGGCCAAGGGGAGTTGGGAGCAGGTCCAGTGGGCCGTCCAGGTGACCCGTCTCGCGGGGCGCGAGGTGGCCACACCCGGCGAGGCGCGCCAGATCTTCCATATCCCCGATCGACCGTGACGCTGGCACTCGAATGAGGTGCTGTTTCCAGAGTCACCCGTCTCGCCTCCCATCCTGCGGGAAGTTGGGGTGAAGGTGATAGCGAGCCGTTCCGCTGACCTTCACCCCATCTTGCCCGGTAGGGAAGATCCCGGGGATTCATAGACACATTGACCAACTCCCTAAATAGAAAGCGATTCGTTTACGGTTGGTACGTCCTTGCCGGCTGCTTCGCGATCCTCTTCTTCAACGCAGGGGCCAGATTCTCCTTCGGGGTCGTCTTCAAGCCCATCATCGCTGAGTTCGACTGGGGCAGGAGCCTCGTCTCGTTTGTCTTTTTCCTCAATTCCGCCTTCTATGCTGTCTCCCTTGTGTTCGCTGGTAAGCTCTACGATAGGTATGGTCCGAAATGGGTGATCATCGTATCCACACTCTTTCTGGCGGCTGGGTACATCCTCACCTCTGCCATGAGGACAGTGCTGGAGTTCGTGGTCGGGTACGGGTTTCTAGCGGCCGTTGGCCTGGGCGGTACCTCTGTGCCCATCGTGGCAGCGCTTATGAGCAAGTGGTTTCACAGGTGGCGCGGCCTGGCCATCAGCCTGGCCCTCTCCGGTAACTCGGTTGGACAGTTCGTGCTGATCCCTTTGTTCTCCTGGTACGTCGCTGTGCACGGATGGCGCGGGTCATACCTCGGCATAGGCGTAATCATGCTCGTGCTCAACTCACTAATCGCCCTTCTGGTCATCAGGGGAGACCCGGAGGATCTGGGTCTCCGCTCCCCGGTGGGCAAAGACTTGCCAACACGGGACAATGCCACGCCCGAGGCACTTCTCCCGCGGGATCTCGGTTTGGTCCAGGCCATGCGGACCCGTTCGTTCTGGCTCTTCACCTTCGTCATGTTCGTATGTGGGAGCGGGGACTTCTTTGTGACCACCCACCTCATACCACTGGTCACGGATCACGGGATCTCCCCGGCCGCGGCTGGAGATATGCTAGCCTGGTGCGGCCTCCTCAGCTTCGCGGGAATGCTGGTGGCCGGCCCCGCCTCTGACCTCATCGGGAACAAGCTCCCCATCGCCCTGACCTTCGCCTTCCGAGTCTTCCTGTTTGCCCTCGTCCTCGAGTATCACACAGCGACCTCCTTCTACTTTTTCGCCCTGGCATTCGGCTTCACCTATCTCATAACCGCGCCCCTGACGCCCACCCTGATTGGGAGACTCTATGGGCTTTCCCACGTGGGCATCCTCTCCGGTTTCATTACCACGGTGCACCACCTCGGAGGCGGCCTCTGGACCTATCTGGGCGGATGGGTCTTCGACCGGACGGGCAGGTACGACGGTGCCTTCATCCTGTCTGCAGCCGCGGCGTTACTCGCCTTCGTTGCCAGCCTTCTCATCGCAGAGAGGCGGCATGGAGAGACGGAAACAGACAACGGATTTGGGGGTCGATAGGGGATTTGCGCCCTTGGCACTGGGATGCTATCCTTGTATCCCTTGGGACTTGGCTGTCCAAGAGGTGCTGGGGCTTTGCCGGGGCCGGTGGCAATCTGGGACGCAGAAACTGGTAGTGTTGACATCGGGCTTGACCTCGATTTTGCGATGAGTCGGAGGTAGATGAGCCGTGAGCATCATCATCATAGGGGCGGGAGAGGTCGGGTACAACGTGGCCTCGCGCCTCTCCAGGGAACGCAAGGACATCGTGGTCATCGACAAGGACGAGCAAAAGGTCCAGAAGGTGGCCGACACCCTGGACGTCCACTCTATACTCGGCAGCGGCAGCAGCATGAGTGTCCTGCGCAAGGCCGGCATCGAGGCAGCGGAGATCGTGATCGCGGCCACCGACAGCGACGAGGTCAACATGGTCTCCTGCCTGGTGGCAGGGGTCCAGGCCTTTGTCCCCACGAAGATCGCCAGGATCCGCGATCCTGAGTACGCATCGAACACCAAGATCCTCGGTCCCGACCGTCTGAACATCGATCTGGTCATAAACACGGACCAGGAAGTGGTGAGCTCCGTCCTGCGCGTGCTGGAGATCCACCGAGCCACCGATGTGGTGGACCTGGTGGAGGGCAAACTCAGGATGGCCTGTTTTGTGGCGGACAAGGGCAACCCCTTCACTGGCCAACAGCTCATCGGATTGAAGAAGATCTATCCGGACCTGGGCTTGGTAGTCGCCGCGATCTACCGGGGCAACAGGGTAATCATCCCACGGGGGAACGACACCATCGCGGAGAGGGACCTCGTCTACGTCATGGGGGCCCCGGAAAAGGTCTCCCAGCTCCTGTCTTCCTTCCCCAATTCGAATGCAGGGCCTATAAGGAGGGTCATGATCTTCGGAGGGGGAAATGTTGGGCTCAATCTCGCGATGGCCCTTGAAAAAAAGGCGGTGA